>NZ_LDSL01000057.1 GCF_001476815.1 Pseudacidovorax intermedius
TTCCACGACATGCGCGTGGCCCGTTTCGTCGTGCTCGCCCTCATGGACGGCACGCACGTCGGCCTCCAGGTCGTCCAGCTCCTCTGTGTTGATGCGCGGCGCGGCCATCGCGATGGCCTGGCCCTCGTTCACCTCGCGCGCGCGCATGCAGTCGAAGTACTCCTTGGTGCCCAGGGCGCGCACGGCGTAGGAGCGGGCGTCGCGCCGCACCAGCAGGCCTTCGCCGGCAAGGCGCACCAGCGCCTCGCGCATGGGGGTGCGGGAGATGCCCAGCCCCGCCCAACCGGCGACCATCACGATCACGCCGCTCGAGGTGCGCTCCACCAGCCTGGCCGAGCAAGCCTATGACCGGCTGCGCACGCTCATCCTGGACCGCAAGATCTCCGGCGGCAGTCCTTTGCAGGAAGGCCGCCTGGCCGAAGAGCTGGGCATCTCCCGCACCCCCATGCGCGAGGCGCTGGTGCGCCTTGCCGGCGAAGGCCTGCTGGTGCGGCGCGACGCCCGCTCCTACGCCGTGCGCGCCCTGGGCACCAAGGAGTACTTCGACTGCATGCGCGCGCGCGAGGTGATCGAGGGCGAGGCCATCGCGCTGGCCGCGCCGCGCATCACCAACGAGGAGCTGGACGCACTCGAGGCCGAGGTGCGTGCCCTCCATGAGGGCGAGCACGACGAGACGGCCCACTGGCATTTCGACGACAAGCTGCACCTCTTCCTGGCCGGCGCCAGCGGCAACGTGGTGTTTCCGCGCCTGGTGGAAGAGTTGCGGGTAAACGCCCGGCTGTTCCGCCTGCACAGCCCGCTGCATCGCCAGCGCGAAAACCACGACGAGCACGGCCGCATCCTGGAGGCCCTGCGCAGCCGCGACGCGGACCGCGCGCGCGAGGCCATGCGCGCGCACCTGCGCAGCCTGCAGGAAGACGTGCGCCGGGCGATCCTGGACTGATCGGGCGCCCAGGACCACGATCGACCGTCGCGTGCCGCTATCGGCGAAAGCTCTGAGCGTCAACCCACAAAGTCGACTTGTGTTGCCGACCCCGCGCCCGCAGCATGGCCTCGCGCCCTGTAGGCGCGAGAGGAGACAAACACATGAAGAAGACCTTGATCGTGATCGCCGCATGCGCGTCGTGCACCAAAGGCAACGTGAACCCGTACACGGGCAAAGAAGGGACGAAGCAACCATGAGACGCCGCCTCCTGGGAGCCGCCCTGGCGACCGTGTTGGGCCTGGTGAGTGCGCCCGCCGCCGCGCGGGGCCGACGTGGCGCAAGCTCGTCGCACCGAAGCGGCCGGACCTCGTTCTCGGGCGGGGGCGGTGGCGGTGGCGCGGGTGGCGCACACGGCGGCTGCGGCTCGCGCGGCGGCCCCGGCTACCGCAAGCCCGATGGCAAGTGCGCGAGCCATCGGGACTGAGCGTCGCGGCCGAACCGGGCGGCCCCTGCCGCCAGGGGCCGCTGCTTTCTCGCCCCGGCGCGCGCAGGGGCGGCAACAACGTCTGCGCGGCTGAGTCGCGCCCCCCGCGTCGCCGCATGGCACGCCATGCCTGCGCCCGCTATCCCTGGGCCACGCCCGCCTGCATCCGCACCGCACCGTCCTGCAGGAAGCAGGCCTTGTCGAAGAGCGTCAGGTCGGCCGGGTTTGGCAGCCGCACGTCGCCGATTCCGGGGAACGGCCGCGTGTCGGGCCGGTAGTCGCGCGCGATCTGCGCCAGGCACACCACCACGGCCTGCCGCTGCTGCGCGAAGGCCTTGAGCTGCACCACCTGCTCGGCCAGCGGCGGCTTGTCGCGACGCTGGTCCAGCAGCTGCAGGTAGTCGATCACCACCAGCATCCGGGGCGGCGCGTCGGCCAGTACCTGGGCGACGTGGACCGACGAGAGTTCATCGGTGGTGTCGATGTGCAGGCCGCACGCCGCGGCAGCCAGTCCATCGCCGCCGGCGTGCAGCAAGGCTTCGACCTCGGCCCGGGTGTATTCCAGCGTGAAAAACGCTGCTGGCCGGCCACGCCGCAATGCCTCGACCGCCAGGCCGAGGCCCAGCGCCGTCTTGCCCTGGTAGGGCCGCGCGGCCAGCAGCACGAGGTCGCCAGGCGACAGCTGCGCATGCAGCTGCGCGGCCTGCCCGCCCTGCTGCCAGGACGCGGCAAGATGACTCCAGGCGCGAAAGCCCTCGCGCACGGCGATGCGGTCGAGCGCGGCATGCAGCGGCAGCTTCTGCGTGCGTGACAGCGCCTTGGCCTGCTGCTTGAGAACGGGAATGGGAGCGGAAAGGGTCATGGCAACCTCAGCATGGGACCATGCGCGCGCCTCCTTGCGCATGCAGGTCGAACCAAGGGCATGAAGCGCAGACGACGGCCCGGTACGGAAGGTACTTCCCCAGTGGAGGCAGGGAGGCACGGGCGAGGTGCCGGCGGCGAGTATGGCACGCAAGGACGCCTGCCATGCCTTCCGCCGCGGCGGCGACGCGCAGCCGAGGCCCCGATCTGCCGGAGGAAGGTCGGTCAGCGCAACCTCAGCCGCCCAGATGCAGCCGCTCGAACTCCTCCGCCGACACCGGACGCCCGAACAGATAGCCCTGGGCCTCGGGGCAGCCGATGCTGCGCAGGAGGGCCAGTTGCTCGCCCGTCTCCACGCCCTCGGCGATCACCGCCATGCCGAAGCTGTCGCCCAGGTACTGGATGGTGCGCACCACCGCGGCGTCGGCGGGGTCCTCGGATGCGTTGCGGACGAAGGCGCGGTCGATCTTCAGGCGGTTGACCGGATAGCGCTTGAGCAGGCTGAGCGACGCGAAGCCGGTGCCGTAGTCGTCGAAGGCCAGGCCGAAGCCGGCGCTGCGCAGGTCGTAGAGCAGCTCGAAGGTGCTGGTGTCGCCGCCCAGCAGCGTGTTTTCCACGATCTCCAGCTCCAGGCATTCGGGCGGCATGCCGGCCTGCGCCACCGCCTGCTGGGCCACGGCGAGCAGGCGGCCCGACTTGAGCTGGGCTGGAAACAGGTTGACGCCGATGCGGAAGCCCGGCCGCAGCCGCTGCCACTGCGCCGCCGTCCGGCAGGCGGTGTGCATGACCCAGTCGCCGACCAGCGCCGCCGAGGGCTTCTGCGACAGCACGTCGATGAAGGCCACCGGCGCCAGCAGACCGCGTGTCGGATGGCGCCAGCGCAGGAGCGCCTCGGCACCGACGACGCGCAGATCGGCGAGCGAGACGTAGGGCTGGTAGAAGAGCTCGTATTCGCCGCGCTCGAAGGCCAGCCGCAGTTCCTGCTGGAAAGCGCGCTGCGCGGCGGCGAGTTCGCGCAGGTCCGGCGTGAACACCTCGATGCCGCCCTTGCCGGCCGCCTTGGCCCGGTAGAGCGTCAGGTCGGCGGCGCCCAGCAGTTCCTCGGGCCGCTCGCCGTGCTCGGGCGCCAGGGCGATGCCGATGCTCGCGCCGAGGTCGGGCAGCGCCTCGAACAACGGAACGGCCTGCAGCTCGTGCAGCAGCGAGGCGGCCTGCTGGCGTGCGGCGTCGGGCGCGTTGCCGGAGAACAGCGCGACGAACTCGTCGCCGCCCAGCCGGGCGATGCAGCGCGCGTCCGGCCAGACCCGCTGCAGCCGGCCGGCCAGGTCGCGCAGCACGGCGTCGCCGGCGGAATGGCCCCAGCCGTCGTTGACTTCCTTGAAGTTGTCCAGGTCGAGCAGAAGCACCGTGGCCCTGGCGTCCTCGGCCAGGGCGCGCTGGATGTGCTCCCGCCAGCTCGCGCGGTTGGCCAGGCCGGTCAGTGTGTCGGTGGTGGCCAGCTGAGTGAGGCGCTGTTCGTGCTTCTTGCGTTCGGTGATGTCGCGCACGATCATGCCGACGCCCGGCCGGCCCTGATCCTGCCAGGTCGACAGCGACAGCTCGGCGGGAAAGCGCGAGCCGTCCGCCCGCTGCGCGGTGACCTCCAGCGTGCGCTCGGCCAAGTCGAGCGGCTCGCCGCCCTGCAGCCGGGCCAGCCGCTCCTCGTAGACGGCCCGCGAGTCCGCATCGAGGATGCCGGTGGCGGGCCGGCCGACGACGTGCGCGGCGGAGCAGCCGAAGACCCGCGCCGCCGCGGCGTTCCAGTAGCTCACGCGCCCCTGGCCGTCGAGGCACACGATGGCATCGGGCGCGGTGGTGGCGATGCTTTCGAAGCGCGCCTGGTCCGCCAGCCGCACGCGGTCCAGCCGCCGCAGTTCCATGCGGCTCATCACCAGGCCGGCGATGTCGAACAGGCTCTGCTGCTCCGCGGGGGTCAGCCCCGGCCGTGGCCGCACGTCGAGCACGCACAGCGTGCCCAGCACCTCGCCGTCGAAGGCCACCAGCGGGCGGCCCGCATAGAAACGCACGAACGGCTCGTCCAGCACGTAAGGGTTGGACCAGAAACGTGCGTCCTTCAGCGTGTCGGGAACGACCAGAAGCTCGGGCTCGACCAGCGCATGGCTGCAGAAGGCGACGTCGCGGTCATCGTCACGCAGGCGGATGTCGCCGCAGCGGGCCTGGATGCGCTGCCTGTCCTGATCCACGATCGAGACCATGGCCATGGGCGCATCGAGCAGCCGCGCCACCAGCTGCACCAGCTGGGACAGGTCCCGCTCGACGGCCAGGGTGTCCAGTTCGTAGGCCGACAGCGTGCGCAACCGGTTCGTCTCGTCGCTGCGGGGATCGGAGGAAGAGGTCGCCATGGTGGGGAAGGAGTGGCTGCCGGAACGGCCCACATCTTTCCTCAAAAGTCGGTCGCGCAGGGCAGGGGTAAGCATGTGTCTTTCGCGGCTGCGGCCTTCTGAGGAAGGCGACCGATCCCGGCGGCGGGTGGCGTCCTACTTCGCGCGCCCGGGCCGGCACCGGCGATAAGAGACGTCGAAGGCCATGTGCCCAATCGGCCACCTCGGCCTTAGCATTTGCCATGCCCTTCCGTCGCCGACTCGTCATCGTGTCTGCCGCGCTGGCCCTGGCCGGATGCGCGGCACTCGCCACCGCGCCGCCTGGCCCCGCCGATGCGCCGGTCGTCCAGACCAACAGCCTGGGCATGCGCTTCGTCCGCATCCCGGCGGGCGAGTTCCTGATGGGCAGCGAGGAGCCGGCCGCCAGCCTGGCGCGCGACTTTCCGCAGTTGCCGCCCGAGCGCTTTTACGAGCTTGCCGACGAAGGCCCGGTGCACCGCGTGCGCATCACCCGCGCTTTCTGGATGGGCCAGCACGAGGTGACCGTGGGCCAGTTCCGCCGCTTCCTCGAACGTTCCGGTTACGTCCCCGAGTCCATCGCCGACGGCACCGGCGGCTACGGCTGGCGGGCCGGCTACGACCCCGCCCACAGCCCCCGCGGCGATGCCTTCGAAGGCCGTGACCCGCGCTATGCCTGGAACGCGCCCGGCTTCGTGCAGGGCGAAGACCATCCGGTCGTCAACGTCAGCTGGAACGACGCCCAGGCCCTGGCCGACTGGCTGAGCCGCACCGAGGGCCGCCGCTACCGTCTGCCGACCGAGGCCGAATGGGAATACGCCTGCCGCGCCGGCACCCGCACGCGCTACCACACCGGCGACGACCCGTCCTCCCTGCGCGGTGCGGCCAAGGTCTTCGACCAGCGCACGGCCGGCCACTGGCCGCAGTGGAAAGCCATGGCCCTGCCGGCCGACAGCGGCTTCGCCTTCACCGCGCCGGTGGGCAGCGGCGCGCCCAATGCCTGGGGCCTGTACGACATGCACGGCAATGCCTGGGAATGGGTGGCCGACTGGTATGGCGAGGACTACTACGCCCGCTCGCCCGCCCGCGACCCCACCGGCCCCGCCGAGGGCACGGTGCGCGTGCGGCGCGGCGGCTCCTGGCACACCTGGCCCTTCTATGCCCGCGCCGCTTACCGCAATTGGAATGCGCCGGACACGCGCTACACGCTGGTGGGCATGCGCCTGGTGCGGGAGGAAGAAGGACCGTGAGTCCGCGCGATCAACCGCCAGGCAGGTGCAGCCGCGCCGAATCCTTCACCTCTTCCATCACCGCATAGGTGCGCGTCTCGCGCACGCCCGGCAACTGCCACAGCACGGCGCCGGCAAAGCGGCGGTAGTCGGCCATGTCGGCGCTGCGGGTCTTGAGCAGGTAGTCGAAGCCGCCCGCCACCATGTGGCATTCCATGATCTCGGGATGCACCTGCACCGCGGCCTTGAAGGCGTCGAAGACGTTGGGCGTGGTGCGGTCCAGCAGCACCTCCACGAAGACCAGCATGCCGGCGCCCAGCTTGATCGGGTTCAGCCGCGCCTCGTAGCCCAGGATGTAGCCCTCGTCCGTGAGCCGCTGCACGCGCGCCAGCGCGGCCGTGGGCGAAAGCCCGACCGTCTCTGCCAGCCTGACGTTGGTGATGCGGCCGTCGGCCTGCAGCAGGGCCAGGATGCGCAGATCCAGCCGGTCCAGGCCGGCCGGGAGGGCGGTAGATGATTTTTTATTCGTCATTTGGCGTGAACTTCGAAGGAATATTCGGCGGAATCTGCTGAATCATTGTGGCGTTCACCATCCACCTGCCGCCATGACAGATGTGACCTTTACCCCGCCCTCCGCTGCTGCGACCGCGGCCGCCCCCCTGGCCGGCGCCGGTACCGCGGCCGCGATCCGCCGCCGCATCGCCGAGGCCTGCCGCGGCGACGAAGCCGCCGCCGTCCGGGCCCTGCTGCCCGCAGCCCGGCTGCCGGCGCCCCAGGCGCAGGCCGCCCATGCCCTGGCCTGCCGCCTGGCGCGGGGCCTTCGCGACCGGGGCACGGGCAGCGGAAAGGCCGGGCTGGTGCAGGGCCTGCTGCAGGAATACGCCCTGTCCTCGCAGGAAGGCGTGGCGCTGATGTGCCTGGCCGAGGCGCTGCTGCGCATTCCCGACAGCGCCACGCGCGATGCGCTCATCCGCGACAAGATCGCCGACGGCCAGTGGCAGGCGCATGCCGGCCGCAGCCCCTCGCTGTTCGTCAACGCCGCCACCTGGGGGCTGCTCATCACCGGCAAGCTGGTGGCCACGCACAGCGAGTCGGGGCTGTCGGGCCAGCTCGGCCGGCTGGTCGCCAAGGGCGGCGAGCCGCTGATCCGCAAGGGCGTGGACATGGCGATGCGGCTGATGGGCGAACAGTTCGTCACCGGCCAGACCATCGACGAGGCGCTGTGCCGCGCCGACGCGCGCGAGGCGCAGGGCTTTCGCCATTCCTACGACATGCTGGGCGAGGCCGCCATGACCGCCGCCGACGCCGAGCGCTACCGCCAGGCCTACGCGGCGGCCATCCATGCCATCGGCCGCGCCGCCGCCGGCCGGGGGCCCATCGACGGGCCCGGCATCTCCATCAAGCTGTCGGCCCTGCATCCGCGCTATGCGCGCGCCCAGCGCCAGCGCGTGATGGACGAGCTGTACCCCATGCTGCGCGGCCTGGCCGAGCTGGCCCGCGGCTACGACATCGGCCTGAACATCGATGCGGAAGAGGCCGACCGGCTCGAACTTTCGCTCGACCTGCTGGAGCGCCTGTGCTTCGAACCCACGCTGGCTGGCTGGCAGGGCATCGGCTTCGTGGTGCAGGCCTATCAAAAGCGCTGCCCCTTCGTCATCGACTTCCTCGTCGACCTGGCGGCGCGCAGCCATCACCGGCTGATGGTGCGGCTGGTCAAGGGCGCGTACTGGGACAGCGAGATCAAGCGCGCGCAGGCGGACGGGCAGGACGGCTTTCCGGTCTACACCCGCAAGGTGCACACCGACGTGGCCTACCTGGCCTGCGCCCGCCGCCTGCTGGCCGCGCCGGCGCAGGTGTATCCGCAGTTCGCCACCCACAACGCGCACACGCTGGCCGCCATCCACACCCTGGCCGACCCGGCCGCGTGGCAGCCGGGGCAGTACGAGTTCCAATGCCTGCACGGCATGGGCGAACCGCTGTACGCACAGGTGGTGAGCGATGCGGCGCAGGGCGGCCTGGCCCGCCCCTGCAGCATCTACGCGCCCGTCGGCACGCACGAGACGCTGCTGGCCTACCTGGTGCGCCGGCTGCTGGAGAACGGCGCCAACAGCTCCTTCGTGCACCGCGTGGCGGATGCGACGCTGCCCATCGAAGCGCTGGTGGAAGACCCGGTGGCCGCCGTCGACCGGCAGGCGCGCGAGGAGGGCGCGGTTGCGGCGCCGCACCCGGCCATCGCCCATCCGGCGCGGCTGTATGGCGAGGCGCGGGCCAATTCGCTCGGCATGGACGTGGCGGACGAGGACACGCTGGCAGTGCTGGATGCCGCGCTGGCGGAGAGTGCCGGCATAGCCTGGCAGGCCGTGCCCATGCTGGGCGGTGCGCAGGCACCGCATGGGGCCGCGGGCGGCGCGCCAGATTCGGCCGCGTCCCACTTCGCGCGCCTGCACAACCCTGCCGACCACCGCGACCTGGTCGGCCGCGTGCGCGACGCCACGGCCGACGAGGTCCAGGCCGCCCTGTCCGCCGCCACCGCCTTCGCGGGGCAGTGGGCCGACGTGCCGGCCAGCATCCGCGCCGCCGCCCTCGAAGGTGCTGCCGACGCGCTGCAGACCGCCATGCCGCGCCTCGTGGCCCTGCTGGTCCGCGAGGCCGGCAAGACGCGCGCCAACGGCATCGCCGAGGTGCGCGAGGCCATCGACTTCCTGCGCTTCTACGCTGGCCAGGCCCGCCGCGCGCTGCAGGAGGCGGACAGCGCCCCGCTCGGCCCCGTCGTCTGCATCAGCCCCTGGAACTTCCCGCTGGCCATCTTCCTCGGCCAGATCGCCGCCGCGCTGGCCGCCGGCAACCCGGTGCTCGCCAAGCCCGCCGAGCAGACGCCCTTGATCGCCGCCGAAGCCGTGCGCCTGCTGCGCGACGCCGGCATCCCCGCGGACGCCCTGCAACTGCTGCCCGGCGACGGTGCCACCGTCGGCGCCGCCCTGGTCGCCGATGCGCGCGTGCAGGGCGTGATGTTCACCGGCTCCACCGAGGTCGCGCGGCTGCTGCAGCGCAGCCTGAGCCAGCGCCTGGGCGCCCACGGCACGCCCGTGCCGCTGATCGCCGAAACGGGCGGGCAGAACGCCATGGTGGTGGACTCCTCCGCCCTCACCGAACAGGTGGTGGCCGACGTGCTGGCCTCCGCCTTCGACAGTGCCGGCCAGCGGTGCTCGGCCCTGCGCGTGCTGTGCGTGCAGGAGGAATCGGCCGATGCGCTGCTGCACATGCTGCGCGGCGCCATGGCCGAGCTGACCCTGGGCGACCCCGCGCAGTTGGCCACCGACGTCGGGCCCGTCATCGACGTCGAGGCGCGGCAAGGCATCGAGGCCCACGTCGCCGCCATGCGGGCCAAGGGCCGCCGCGTGCACCGCGCCGGCCGCCTGCCGCCGGAAGGCCTGGATGCAGGCCACTTCGTGCCGCCCACGCTGATCGAGATCGACAGCCTGGCCGAACTGCAGCGCGAGGTCTTCGGCCCCGTGCTGCACGTGCTGCGCTGGCGCCGTCCCCAGCTGGGCCGCCTGCTCGTCGACATCGCGGCCACCGGCTATGGCCTGACTCTGGGCCTGCACACGCGCATCGACGAGACCATCGCGCAGGTGACGCACGCCGCCGCGGTGGGCAACGTCTACGTCAACCGCAACATGGTCGGCGCCGTCGTCGGCGTGCAGCCCTTCGGCGGCGAGGGCCTGTCGGGCACCGGGCCGAAGGCGGGCGGGCCGCTGTACCTGTACCGGCTGCTGGCGCGGCGGCCAGCGGGCTGGATGGCGCGCGCCGTGGATCTGGCGCTGCCCAATGCCTCTGCCGAAGCGGGCGAATCCGCCCAGGCGTCATCGCTGCAACGGCTGGCCGACTGGGCCATCGCGCGCGGCGACGACGGCCTGGCCACCGCCTGCCGCAGGATGCACGCCGCGCTCCCGTCGGCCCGCGCCTGGACGCTGCCCGGCCCCACCGGCGAACGCAACCGCTACGCGCTGCAGCCCCGCGCCCTGGCCCTGTGCCTGGCCGACACCGACGAGGCACGCCTGCATCAACTCGCCGCCGTGCTGGCCGTGGGCGGTGCCGCGCTGTGGCCGGCGGACGCGGCCACGCGCGCCCTTCATGCAGCGCTGCCGCCAGATGTCAGCGCGCACGTCCGGTTGTGGGAAGGCACCGTGGAGGATCCGCACGCCGGCTTCGACGTGGTGCTTCACCACGGCACGGCCGCGGCACTGCAGGAGGTCGCCGACCAACTCGCACGGCGCTCCGGCTCCATCGTGCGCCTGCAGCCCTGTGCACCGGCGGCCGCGCATTTGGCGCTGGACGCGCTGTTCACCGAACGGGCGCTGAGCGTCAACACTGCGGCAGCCGGCGGCAACGCGAGCCTGATGACGCTGGACTGAGAAGGATGAAGGCCGGAGGACCCCACGCCACCCGCTGCGGGCGCTGGGGTCGCGGCGCGCGCCGAAGCATCTCCACCTCCACCTCCAGCCGCAATCCATGGTGCAGCGAGCCCGTGGGCACGACGGCCCGGGCCGGACGTGACGTGCCTGCCCACTGTGCATGGCGCCGGTCGAAGGCGGGCGAGTGGGCCATGTCGTCTACGAAACCCGAACCTGCAACTGCTGGTCGATGCTGCTGCCGCCGGCCGCCAGCGCCGTGGCCACTTTCGCTGGCACCTGGGTGGCCTGCGCCTCAGCAGCATCGCTGGCACTACAGTGTTCCTGACAGGAGGTTCGACATGCGAGTTCGGGATTTCAGCGATACCGACCTGGAGGACGTCTATCAGCGCCTCATGACCAGTGAGGTAGGGCCACCGCATCGAAAGTGCCGATGCCTGGAAGCGGCTGATTCGCGCTTGGCCCCGGACGGCGGTCGCGGTTCTGCACGGCCGAGTTGCGGGCTTCGCCCGCGCCATCACGGATGGCATGTCGAACGGCTGCTTGTCGATGGCGGTGTCCGCGGAACGCTGGCGTCGGCAAGGCGTCGGGCGCGCCCTTGTCGAACACATTGTTGGCGCGGATCCACGGATTACCTGGGTACTGCGCGCATACAGACCCGGTGCACCGGACTTCTTTGCAAAACTGAGGATTCGTCGCGTCTCCAGACGAAGTGGGATCGCGCCGACATTGAAAATCTTTAAGCGCCGATGCTGGAAATCTGACTACAGCAACTTTCCTTTCCTGCACTGGAGTCAACGTCATGCGTGAAAAAAAGATATCGTGATTCATTACGATGAGCAGCTCGACAGAGTGTTTTTCTATACAACTGACTTCGCGAACACCGCAGCAATCCGCGAAAAGGAATTCGGCGGCCTCAGTCTTGAGGTAGAGATGATGCGTGAAGGCGCGCCCGAAGAGGCCGAGATGAGACTTGGCGGCTGGATTTTCTCGCTCATCGAATTGATCGGCGTCAAGAAAATCGGCTTCACGGATTATCAAGCAGAGGCTGCAGAAGCGTCTGCCGACTTCATTTCGGAGCTCGAGAAGCAGGCAGCAATAGGGAATCACGAAGCCCGGTATCACCTCTTCATGGAATTCCACAGAAAAGCGATGAGCGAAGGTTCCATGGATCACTTGTCTCGTGCGGAGAACCTTCTGCAAGCCTCGGCGTCCCAGGGCTACTCTGAAGCGATCTCCGTTCTGGGAGACTGGTCAACCCTCAAGGGCGCAGCAATGCGGCGCATCGCGCGCCTCAAGGCAGAGGCGCTTGCAAGCATCGCCCCACCCCCGTCGCCGCCAACTCCGCAAACACTGTGAATTCGCGATCGGCAATACGGATATTTCCGCGCGAGACATGGTTCTTGAGATAAACCAGGACATCATCGACGGGTATTTCGTCACCGATGCGCCGATGGACTTCGATCAAGACTGTCTTGACTCCTCGTTCCAGGAACTGCTCGAGCAGCACGGCACGTGCGCGTCCCTCCATCAGAAGGCCTTTCTCGTCAACCAGATTTATCCAATCGGATTGCGCCGCGTCCACGACAGGAAAGTGAGTGCGCATGAGCGCGTGGACGCGGCGGGGGTTCATAAGATGGATCCCGGAATTTAACGGCAAGAAAGACGAACGCCGCCGAACTGGCGCAGGCTGCTGGCAGCAGGCGATGTCAGCGTAGCATTGGCTCGCCCATCTGGTCGATCGGCGACGCCCCGAGGCGCCCTGGTCGGGGTGATCAACCGCCCCGATTTCCCCGATCCACAGAAGCACGCCGCCGCGGCGCCTCCCGCTTGGCCCGCTGCCGGGCCGGCCCGTGCGTGCCCGCCAGGTTGTGGGCCGTGTTGATCAGCCCGATGTGCGAGAACGCCTGCGGAAAGTTGCCCAGCTGCCGCCCGGCGGCCATGTCGTATTCCTCGGACAGCAGCCCCAGGTCGTTGCGCAGGCCCATCAGCCGCTCGAACAGGGCGGCGGCATCGTCGTGGCGGCCGGCCATGACGTAGGCGTCGGCCAGCCAGAAGCTGCAGGCCAGGAAGGCGCCTTCCTCGCCGCCCACGCCGTCGTCCGTCGCGTCGGTGGAGTAGCGCTGCACCAGCCCATCCTTCATCAGCCCGCGCTCGATGGCGGCGATGGTGCCGGCCACGCGCGGGTCGCTGGCCGGCAGAAAGCCGACCTGCGGCATGAGCAGCAGGCCGGCGTCCAGGCTGCGGCCGCCGTAGTACTGCACGAAGCTGTTCATCTGCGCATCGAAGCCATGCGTGCAGATGTCGGCATGGATGGCATCGCGCACCGCGCGCCAGTGGTCCACCGGGCCGGTGCAGCCGTGGTGCTCCACGGCGGCCACGGCGCGGTCGAAGGCCACCCAGGCCATCAGGCGCGAATGGGTGTACGCCCGGGGCGGGCCGCGTGTCTCCCAGATGCCCTGGTCGGGCTCGCGCCAGATGGTCTCCAGGTGCGCCAGCAGCGTCACCTGCATCTGCCAGGCCTCGGCCTGGGTCTGCAGCTCGGCGCCGCGGGCGGCATGCAGCGTGTCCATCAGCTCGCCGTAGACGTCGATCTGCATCTGTCCGGCGGCGCCGTTGCCCACGCGCACCGGGCGGCTGTTCGCATAGCCGGACAGCCAGGGTAGCTCGTACTCCGGCAGCCAGCGCTCGCCGCCGATGCCGTACATGATCTGCATCTGGTGCGGCGAGCCGGCGACGGCGCGCAGCAGCCACTGGCGCCACTGCTCGGCCTCTTCGCGGTAGCCGGCGTTGAGCAGGGCATAGAGCGTCAGGGCCGAGTCCCGCACCCAGCAATAGCGGTAGTCCCAGTTGCGGCTGCCGCCCAGCGCCTCGGGCAGGGAGGTGGTGGGCGCCGCCACGATGGCGCCGGTGGGCGCGTAGGTGAGCAGCTTGAGCGTGATGAGCGAACGCGTCACCGCGTCGTGCCAGGCGGGCGGCATGGCGGGCGTCTGCGCGCGGCAGACCCATTCGCGCCACCAGGTCACGGTGCGGTCCAGTGTCTCGATGCGGTCGTCCACGAAATGCGGCTTGCGGTGCGACGGGTGGTAGGCCAGCGTCATCGGCACCCGCTCGCCGGCTCGCACGGTGAAGCGTGCCCAGGTGCTCAGGTCGCGGCCTTCCAGCGGCAGGTCGGCATGCAGTTCGGCTGCATCGGGGCCGGCGACGAAGCTCAGGCCATAGTCCTTGCGCTGCACCCAGGGCACGGTGCAGCCGTGCGCGAAGCGCACCGTGAGCTGCATCGCCATCGCCACCTCGCCCTCGATGCCGGTGACGATGCGCACCACGTCCACATGGGCGGCGTCCTCCTCGCTGCGCGGCATGAAGTCGGTGAGCGTGACGGCACCGGTGGCGGTCTCGAAGCGCGTCTCCAGCACGGCCGTGTCCTCGAGGTAGCGGCGGGTGACGCGGGCGTCGGGGTCGACGGGTGCCACCTTCCAGCGGCCGTTGTCCTCGCTGCCGAGCAGGGCCGCGAAACAGGCGGGCGAGTCGAAACGGGGCAGGCACAGCCAGTCGATGGAACCGTCGCGGCCCACCAGGGCGGCCGACAGCATGTTGCCGATGAGGGCGTAGTCCTCGATGCGCCGCATGGGCGCGCGGCTGGCGCCGGCAGCGCCCTGGCCCTCGGTCACCGCGGTGCGAGGGTCGGGAGTGGGGGCCGCGCCGCTCATCCGCCGTGCGCGAAGTCGGGGTAATCGGTCATGCCGCCGTCCACGAACACCGTGGTGCCGGTGACGTAGCGCGCGGCGTGCGAGGCCAGCACCACCGCCATGTCGGCGATGTCCTCGGGCTCGCCCATGCGGTTCATCGGGATCTTGCGCAGCAGGTCGGCATGGCCTTGCGGGTCTTCCCACACGTTTCGGTTGATGTCGGTGCGGATGGCGCCGGGCGCCAGGCTCAGCACGCGCACGCCGTGCGGCGCAGCCTCCTGCGCCAGGGTGCGGCCCAGCATCGTGAGGCCGGCCTTGCTGGCGCAATAGGCGCTGTAGCCGCTCCAGGCGATGGTTTCGTGCACGCTGGTGGTGTTGACGATCACGCCGGACTTCTGCGGCACCATGCGGCGCAGGGCCTGCTGCGCGCACAGGAAGGCGCCCTTGAGGTTGGTGTCGATCACGCGGCTCCAGGCGTCGATGTCGGCCTCCCAGGCCAGCGCATGGTCGCCGTCCATGCCGGCGTTGTTGATGAGGATGTCGATGCCGCCCCAGGTCTCGTCCAGCGTTGCGAACATGCGGGTCACGTCGTCGGCGCGGCTGATGTCGGCCGGCACGGTGATCGGCCGCGTGCCGCCGCTGGCGCAGCTGTCCGCCAGCTGCGTCGCCGCATCCGGCTTGGAGCGGTAGTTGATGGCGACGCGGGCGCCGGCTTTCGCGAAGGCCTTGACGATGGCCGCGCCGAGGCCGGAGCTGCCGCCGGTGACGAGCACGCGCTGTTGGTCGAGTTTCAGGTCCATGGGCGGACGTCCTCCTGGTCGTTGGGCAGCAAGCGGTCCCAGAGGGAGAGAGAGCTGCTTGCACATCACACGAATTGACGCACGGCGTGCGGCAGAAGGGCGTCGGACGAGGCAGACAGCCAGCGCCCGGGGGAATGGGCAGATGGCTGACGAGGTGCTGCGCGACGCAGCACTGGTGCGCCCGCACCACATCGCGGCCGATGGGAAGGGCCGCCAATGAGGACAACTGACGTCTTTCGACTGACATTCCCCCGCGTCTCGCAGTCGAATCGCGTCCGAACCCTAACAAAAAGACACATTTTTCCGAAAATGTAAGACGACGTTGAATCTTTTTGTAGTCCTTCTACGTATTGCGATCACGGTCCGACGTCAGCACTGCCCGCCGAGGGCGGGCGGCGCGGCCGTCCGCCGTGGCCGGCGGCACGCAGCCGCGGCGCCCACGGCCGTTCGCCAACGAGGATGAAATGATTCAGGTACTGGAGCGGTCGCCGATGGCCGCGCAACACGACGACCCTTTGCACGACCGCCCGCCGGCGGCGCGTGCCGGGACACGGGCGGCCCTTGACGCACCTTCGACCGCCGCGCCCGGCGCCCCCACCGCGAGCCTGAGCATCCTGGCGGCCAGCGTGCTGGCGGCCAGGATGCTCAGGCTCGC
>NZ_LDSL01000058.1 GCF_001476815.1 Pseudacidovorax intermedius
GCCATGGCGCAGACCACCGAGCGCGTGGTGGCCATCGGCACCTCCACCGGCGGCACGCAGGCGCTGGAAGAGGTGCTCACGGCCCTGCCGCGGGTGTGCCCGGGCATGGTGATCGTGCAGCACATGCCGGAGAAGTTCACGGCGGCCTTCGCGGCGCGGCTGAACGGGCTGTGCCGCATCGAGGTGAAGGAGGCGGAGACGAACGACCGGGTGATGCCCGGCCGCGCGCTGATCGCGCCCGGGGGCAAGCACATGCTGCTGCGCCGCAGCGGCGCGCAGTACCACGTGGAGGTGGTGGACGGGCCGCTGGTCAACCGCCACCGGCCGTCAGTGGACGTGCTGTTCCGCTCGGTGGCCAAGGCCGCGGGCGGCAATGCGCAGGGAATCATCATGACGGGCATGGGCGACGACGGCGCTGCCGGCCTGCTGGAGATGCGCAACGCGGGCGCGCGCACCCTGGCGCAGGACGAGGAGAGCTGCGTGGTCTTCGGCATGCCCAAAGAAGCCATCAAACGCGGCGCCGTCGAGCGCACCCTGCCGCTCGCGGCCATCTGGCGCGAGATCGCCACGGCCTGACGCGCCGCCCCGGCCAACCCCTTCAACCGACCAGGGAGCGAGCCGCGCACCCGCAGCGGACCGCAACCGACGCCCCGAACCCTCCGTTGGCCCATGTACCCCGACACCCAGCAACCCCTGTTCCTCGGCCGGCAGCCGATCCTGGACCGCGAGCGCCGGCTCTGCGCCTACGAGCTGCTCTTCCGCTCCGACGCGTCCGGTGCCGCGCACGTGACCGACGGCGCGCAGGCCACGGCCACCGTCATGGTCAACGCCTTCGCCGAACTGGGCATGACGCATGTGCTGGACGACTGCGACGCCTACATCAACGTGGACCAGGGCTTCCTGTTCAGCGACCTGATCGAGCTGCTGCCGCGGCCCGGTGCCGTGATCGAGATCCTCGAATCGGTGCCGCCCACGCCCGCCGTCGTCGAGCGCTGCCGGGCGCTGCGGGCCATGGGCTACACGCTCGCACTGGACGACGTGGTCGCCATGGACGCGCGCACCGTCGCACTGCTGCCGCTGGTGCGCGTCGTCAAGGTGGACGTGATGGCCGTCAACGGCCCGCCACTGGCGCGGCTGGTCGCGGACCTGCGCCGGCAGGCGCCGCAGGTGCGCCTGCTGGCGGAAAAGGTGGAGACCCAGGCCGACTACGACCACTGCATGGCGCTGGGCTTCGCCTTGTTCCAGGGCTACCACTTCGCCCGGCCCAGCACGCTGGTCGGCCGCCGGCTGGGCCATTCGCAGCGCACGCTGCTGCGCCTGATGACGCAGCTGTGCACCGACGCCTCCAGCCGCGACCTGGAAGAGACGCTCAAGACCGAACCGGGCCTGACCGTGAACCTGCTGCGCATGGCGAATTCGGCCGGCTCCAGCGCCAGCACCACGGTCACCTCGCTGGGCGACGTGATCCACGTGCTGGGGCGGCGCTACCTGCAGCGCTGGGTGCAGCTGCTGCTGTTCTGCAGCGGCGGGGGCGGTGCTCACCTCGATCCGCTGCTGATGCTGGCGGCCACCCGCGGCCGGCTCATGGAGATCACCGTCAACCTCCATCGCCCGCGCGATGCGGCCATGGCGGACGGCGCCTTCATGGCGGGCATGATGTCCTTGATGCCGGCGCTGCTGGGCATGCCGATGGAGCAGGTCCTGCCCACGCTGGGGCTCGCGCCGGCCATCGACTCCGCATTGCGCAAGCGCGATGGCCCCATCGGCCATCTTCTGCGGCTGGCCACCGCGAGCGAAGAAGAGGGCGTGCCGGACCTCGGCGCGGCGCTGCTGGCCAACGACTGGGTCTGCCCCGTTCTCTTCAGCCGGGCGCAGTCGGAAGCGCTGGCCTGGGCCCATTCGCTGAGCCGGCGTGCGCTCGGCGGGGCCATGGAAACGTGAACGCCCGTCCTGGTCAGTCGGGCAGCGCGTCCAGCGTCGTGGGTTGCGCCACCGACGTCCGGTTGCCCCGCTCCCGGTAGGCCGCCGCCGTGGTGTAGGCAATGCGCCGCACCCGCATGATCGAGCCCAGCGGCCGGTGTGCCGCCAGGCCGTGCCAGGGCGAGAAGGCCATGCCGTCGTCGATGGCCTTCACGCGTGCCGGGCTCCAGGCATTCTGCGGGCCGGCCATGACCCGGGCCACGGTGACGTAGGGGCTCAGGTCCTCCGGCCATTCGACGGTCGCATCCTCGATGGGCATGCGGTCGAGGTCGGTGCACAGCTGCACCTGCAGTTCCCAGGTGCCGCCCTGCGCGCGGAAATGCGCGACCACCGATTCGCGGATCGCATCGGGACGGTCCGGATCGGCCAGCGGCTGGTCCTTGAGGGCCAGCAGCTCGGGCGACACCGGCACCAGACGCAGCTTGGCCATGTAGGGACCGTAGAGCATGGGCACCTGCGTGAAGAAGGTCTCGCCCAGCAGCTGCGTCATCGGATGGGCGCCCATCGACTTGAGCGCGCCGCTTTCGCCGCCCACGGCCTCGATGGCCTTCTCCACGCCCCGCAGGGCGGCGGAAAGCAGCTCCTTGGCCTTGGGCGCGCGGTCCGTGGTGGCGGCCAGCAGCTTGAGGTTGGACAGGAACTTCTTCGCATTCGGTGTCCGGAACACCGGCCCGTTGACCATCACGAAGTCCTGCGTCGCCTCGCCCTCGGAGCCTTCCAGGCGCTCGCCCGGCACGCCCACCAGCTTGAGCGCCACGCCGCGCGGCGTGGACACCTTGTCGCTCAGCAGGTCGCCCGGCGGCGTCGACAGGCGCATGACGGCCGGGTAGCGGCCGGGCCGGGCGAACAGGCCCTGGGCGTAATCGGGCGGCAAGGCGTCCAGCACTTCCACGTCGGCCCGCAGCAGGCCGTGCGACTTGGCATGCACGCTGCGGTAGGCGTGGCCCTCGTCACGGTGCACCTTCTGCGCGATCCGGATCATGGTTTCGCCCAGCTCGCGGGCGACCTGCAGTTCGTCGTCCTCCGTCTGCTCGAACTCGGGGCGGTAGCGCAGCGGCGCGGTGGCGGTGTGGCTCTCATCGGGCATCGTGGGCGGGCTCCTGGGGTGCGGTTGCGGTTGGGGTTTCGGGATGGATGGAGACCGGCACCGACTTGTAGGCCGGCACGTGGCTGCCCTCCGCGTGGTGCCACAGCGGCACCAGCGGATTGCATTCGGGGTAGTAGCCCGCGACGCAGCCTTCGGGAATGTCGTAGGCCCGCACGGTCATGCCGCGCACCACGCGGTCCACGCCGTCGTGCGCCGTCGTGCGCACCGCCACGCGCTGGCCGGGCTGCAGGCCGTGGCGGGCGATGTCCCGCTCGTGCATGAAGAGCACGTCGCGCGTGCCGCTCACGCCGCGGAAACGGTCGTCCAGGCTGTAGATGGTGGTGTTGAACTGGTCGTCACTGCGCACCGTCATCAGCCGCAGGGTCTGGGGCGGATGGGCCGGCGCGTCCGGGTCGGCCACCAGGCCCGTCGGCGCGATGAAGCAGGCCTTGCCCTGGGGCGTCTTCCAGTCGCGCTCGCGGGCTGCGTTGGGTTTGGCGAAGCCGCCCGGCTGCACGAAGCGTGCTTCGAAGTCGTGGAAGATCTCCGGATAGCTCACGGCAATGGCCGCGCGCACCTGCGCATAGTCGCCGCGCCACTGCGCCCAGGGCACCTGTGCGTCGGTGCCGACCACCGCCTCGGCCAGGGCCGTGACGATGGCCAGCTCGGAGCGCAGGCGCTCGTCCGCCGGCTCGGCCACGCCCTGCGAGGCATGGATGAAGCCGGTGGAATCCTCCATCGACAGCTTCTGCTCCTTGCCCTGCTGGCGGTCGATCTCGATGCGACCCAGGCAGGGCAGCAGCCAGCATTCCTGGCCCGGCACCACGTGCGTGTGGTTGAGCTTGGTGGCGATGTGCACGGTCAGCGGCAGCCCGGCCCAGGCGGCCTCCAGCCGCGTGCTGTCGGGCCAGGCACGCAGCAGGTTGCCGCCCAGGCACAGCATGGCGCGCACGCTGCCGTCCAGCACGCCCTCGCAGCTGGCGACCGTGTCACGGCCCTTGTCGCGCGGTGGCGCGAAGGCGTACTGCGCGGCCAGCTTGTCCAGCGGCGCCAGTTCGGGCTTCTCGGTGATGCCGACGGTGCGCTGCCCCTGCACGTTGGAATGGCCGCGCACCGGGCAGATGCCCGCGCCCGGCCGGCCGATGTGGCCGCCCATCAGCAGCAGATTGCACAGCATCTGCACGTTCTTCACGCCTTGCCGGTGCTGCGTCAGGCCCATGCCGTAGACGCCGATGACCGCCTTGGCGCCGGCGATCACGCCGGCCACACGCTCCAGCTGGCTGCGCGCCAGGCCGGACTCGCACTCGATCTCGTCCCACGACTGGCGCGACACCCAGTCCGCGAAGTCGTCGAAGCCGTGGGTGTGCGTGGCGATGAAGCCGCGGTCCAGCCCCTCGCCGCCCGCAGCCGCCGTGGCGAGCATGGCCTTGCACACACCGGTCAGCGCCGCCAGGTCGCCGCCCACCTTGACCTGCAGGTACTGCGTGGAGACGGTGGTCGACGCCGGCGTCAGCATCTGCAGCGGCGACTGCGGGTCGACGAAGCGCACCAGCCCCGATTCGCGCAGCGGGTTGAAGCTGATGATGGGCACGCCGCGGTCGCGCGCGTCCTTGACCTGGTGCAGCATGCGCGGGCTGTTCACGCCCGGGTTCTGGCCCACGAAGAGGATGCAGTCGGCCTGCGCGAAGTCCTCCAGGTGCACGGTGCCGATGGGCACGCCGATCGACTCCGGCAGCGCCACCGAGGTGCTCTCGTGGCACATGTTGGAGCTGTCGGGCAGGTTGTTGTTGCCGTAGACCCGCGCCAGAAGCTGCCAGGCGTAGCTGGTTTCCAGCGATGCGCGGCCCGAGGCATAGAACACGGCGGAGGTCGGGTCCTCGGCCCGCAGCGCGCGCAGGCGCCGAGCGATGCCGGCGATGGCCTCGTCCCACGTCGCTTCCACGTAGCGGTCGGTGGCAGGGTCGTAGCGCAGCGGCGCCACCAGCCGGCCGCCGGCCTCCAGGTCATGGTCCGACCAGCCGCGCAGTTCGCTCACCGTGTGCGCGCCGAAGAACTCGGGCGTGAGGCGGCGCGACGTCAGCTCCCAGGCCGTGGCCTTGGCGCCGTTCTCGCAGAATTCCGCCACGCGCGGTTCGGCCGGCTTGGCCCAGGCGCAGCTGACGCAGGCGAAGCCCTCCGTCTTGTTCTGCTTGAGCAAGGCGCGGGTGACCAGGGCGGGGCTGCCTTCTTCGATGGCATAGCGGGCGACGGCCTTGAGCGACTGCCAGCCGCCGGCGGCCATGGGCTCCGGTGCATCGTGGGCGTCGGGGGTAGCAGTGGAACGGCGTGCGCCGGCGTCGGCGTCATCGGTGTGGGGGTGCAGGCCAGACATCGACCGATGGTCGCTGCAAATGCCCCTGCGCTGCGTCGTCATCGGCGCGCCTGCGCCGTAGGCGGAGAACGGAGGGCGGCGGGCGGGCGCGCGAAGCCCTGCAATCCGGTCAGCCGGCGGTCAGGCTGTGGTGGGTGTTGCGTCCGCCCCGTGAGGGTCGCGCGCATCGGCGCGCTGCGCCCACATGAACACCGGCAGCGCCATCACGGCAAAGCCCGCCAGCACGGCGAATGCCAGGCCGAAGTGGCCGTCGCGGCCCACCACCGCATTGGCCACGCCCGCGCTCAGCGCCGCGCCGACGCCCTGCAGCGTCAGCACCATGCCCAGCGCCAGGTTGTAGCGGCCGGTGCCGCGCGCATAGCGCTCCACCATCAGCGGCGTCGCTACCCCCAAAGCGCCGGCGGCGATGCCGTCCAGCACCTGCACCGGCAGATTAGCCCACACGCTCGGAAAGGCCCAGGCCAGCAGACCGCGCACCGGCAGGATCAGGATGGCAAGGTAGACGAAGGCCGACAGGTCCCAGCGCCTGCTGCGCGACACCCACAGCGCCACCGGCACCATGGTCAGCTGCGCCACCACGATGGCAATGCCGGTCCACAGCAGCGGCGCGGCATCGGGCTGGGTGGCGGCCAGCCGCTGGTTGAGCAGCGGCAGCATGGCGGCATTGCCCAGGTGGAAGAGGGCGCAGGTCAGCGCGAAAAGCCACAGCGCGCGGTGGCGCAGCAACTCGCCGAAACCTTCGGGCGACTGTGCGGCGTGCACGTCCGCCGCAGAAGGCGCCGCCAGGTCGGCGCCGCGGGCGGCCACGTGGTCGATGTCCTGCGGCCGGATGGCGGCCACGCACAGCAGGGCGCCAACGGACATGGCCAGCATCACCGCCATCATCCAGGGCGCGCCGAAAGCATGGGCGACCACACCGGCGCCGAGGGCCGACACGATGTTGCCGGCATGGCTCCAGGCCTCGTTGCGGCCGGTCTGGTGCCGCAGGCCATCGCGCCGCGCCAGGCCCAGCGTCAGGCCGGCCAGCGCCGCCAGCAGCACCGCGCCCGCGCCGCCCGCCACCGCCTGCGAGGCGACCAGCAGCACGGGCGAGCGCGTCGTGAATGCCGCCGCGCTGCCCAGCAGCACCAGCACCACGGCCGCCACCAGCAGCGTGCGCTTGCGCGTGCTGCGGTCCACCCACGCGCCGGCCAGCGGCGTCATCAGCACGGCCGCCAAGCCGCCGGCCGTGAGCGTCAGGCCGATCAGGTTCTGCGCCACCTGCTGGCTCTGCAGGTAGGTGGCCAGGAAGGGGCCGAGGCCATCGCGCACGTCGGCCAGGAAGAAGGCCATCCAGGCCAGCGCGGTCAGCGATCCGGCGGTGGCGGCCGTGCGGCCGGTCGAGGGCGCTGCGGCGGGCAGCGGCATGGCGAGCGTGTTGGACATCATCCCCTCCCTGTGTCGGAAGCGCTGCGTCAGTGCTTGCCGGGCAGCGGATGCCCGTTGACGGTCTCGGCCTCGATCACCCGGCCGCGGCCGCCGGCCAGAGGATGCGACGGCCCGTCGGCCTCCACCGCATCGCCCACCTTCAGCTTCAGGTGCGCGAAGCCTTCGGGCTTGAGGTGCACGAAGTCGCCGCTGTCCAGCACCACGCCGTTGGGTGCGCCGTGCTTGGCATGGTTGACGCGCACCACGCGGCCCTTGGCGGGGCCATCGTGCTCAGCCCCGGCGACCGGCTTGCCGCCGGCTTCGCTCAGGCGATGGAAGTCGTAGACCACGTGCTCGCCGTCGCCCTTGGGCGAAGCCGGCCGCAGGCTGCCTTCCACCGTCAGGCGGGTGCCGGGCGCGATGCCGTCGAAGGCCTGGGCCGCCGTCTCGTCGTGCTTGTCGAACACGAACTGGGTCGGCACGCCGTCGGTCTCGATCAGCACGCCCTCGTAGCCGCCGCGCGGGCTGTATACGAGGTGCAGGAAGCGGCCTTCGACCGCATAGACGTCGATCATTTCTTCATGGGGCATGGTGAATCCTTTTTGGGTGTTTTTTGATTGGAGGCGGCTGCCTGCGGCCGCCCGGGGAGGATGTAGACGAGGCCGCGAGGCATTCAGGTCAGACGGGGCGACGCGGTGCACCCGGGCGCGGCAGATCGACCGGGCCCGACACGGGGCCGGCCAGCACGTCCTGCAGCGACTGCGGCGTGGCGCCCAGGCGCGTGGCCTCCAGCGCGGTGCCCAGGTTGCTGCGGGTGCCCCAGCCCTGGACGTAGAGCGGCGCGCCCGGCTGCAGCAGGCCGGCGATCATGCGGCCGACGTGGGGCGGGAAGCGCACCACCGTGCCGTCTTCCAGCAGCACGCCGTTGGTGTCGCCGCGGCCGGTGGTCAGCACGCGGGCGATGCGGCCACCGGCGTTCATGGCGGCCAGTGCACCCATGGCCCGGGGGGCCGGCGGCACGGCGCCGGGATTGGGCGGCGTGTCGACCACGGCGCGGCCCTTGGCGGCGATCTGCTGGGCCTGCATGGCCTGGCCGTCGCCGGCGCGCCAGCCGGTCACCTCCACCCGGTCGCCCGCCTGGACGAGGGCCGTCAGGTCGGCGGACAGGTGGGGCGGGAAGTTCACCTGCGTGCCGTTGTCCAGCAGCAGGCCGTCGGCCTCGCCGTTGGGGTTGATCAGCCAGCGCGCCAGCGTGCCGGACACGCTGGCCTGGGCCATGGGCACCGGCTGCGGCGGCATCGGGGCGGCCATGGGCGCCGGCATCGCCGCAGCGGGGCCGGCGGCGATCACCGGGCCCGCGGCGGCGGGACCGCGCGGCGGCACGGGCCGGGCCTGCGGGCGGGGCGCCGCGTCGGTCATCGGGAACACGGCGGGCGCGGGCGCGCCGGGCTGCACGGCGGGTTGGGCGGCGGCGATGCCGGCGGCGGCCACGAGGCCGGCGGCGAGGCTGGCGCGGAGGGAAAAGCGGAAGGCGGTCATGCGGTTCTCCTGTTGACGGATGCCTTGACCGTTCCAAGAGGCGTGCCAGGCGCCTTTTCCTTCTGCATCAACGACTTGCGCTTTCGCCTCGGCGCCCGCCTGGCCGGCGTGCAGACAGCGGCTGTCCGCAAAGCCGACAGTCCGCGCCGGCGCTAATCCAGCCCGTACTGCGCCAGCTTGGCGTAGAGCAGCTGGCGGTGGATGCCCAACTGACGGGCCGCCGACGAGCGGTTGCCAGCCGACGCGGCAAGCGCATGCCGGAGCAGGAGCTTCTCGAGCCGGCTCACCGCCTCTGGCAGCGTCGCGTCGAACCAGTCGGCCGGCAGGCCGCCGGCCGCGCCATCCGCAGCCGCCGTGCCCCCACCGGCGCCGGGCAGGTCCACATGCGCGATCACCGCGCCGCGCTGCAGCGCCTGGCAGCGCTCCATCACGTTGCGCAGTTCCCGCACGTTGCCGGGCCAGTCGTGGGCCAGCAGCTCGCGCGCCGCCTCGGCCGACAGCCGCTTGGCGGGGCCCGGCTGCGCGGCCTGCCGCAGGAAGTGCTCGGCCAGCGGCACGATGTCGGCCAGCCGCTCGCGCAGCGGCGGCAGATGGATGGCCAGGACGTCGAGCCGGTAGCGCAGGTCTTCGCGGAAGCGCCCGTCGCGCACGGCCTGCGCCAGGTCGCGGTGGGTGGCGGCGACCACGCGCACGTCCACCCTCTGCGCGCGGTGGCTGCCCAGCGGCGTGACCTCGCCCTCCTGCAGGACGCGCAGAAGCTTGGCCTGCACCTCCAGCGCCATGTCGCCGATCTCGTCCAGCAGCAGCACGCCGCCGTTCGCGGCCTTGAAGCAGCCGGCCCGGTCGGCCGTTGCGCCGGTGAAGGCGCCCTTCACGTGGCCGAAGAGCTCGCTCTCCAGCAGGTCCTTGGGGATCGCGGCGCAGTTGACCGCCACGAAGGGCCCGCCCGCCCGGTCCGAATGGCGGTGCAGGGCGCGCGCCACCAGTTCCTTGCCGGTGCCGGTCTCGCCGATCACCAGCACCGGCGCCCGGCTGCCGGCGGCCAGCCCGATGCGCTTGTGCACTTCGCGCATGGCATCGCTCACGCCGATCAGCTCGCCTTCGTCAGCAGGTTCGGGCTGGGGCGTGGGCGCCGCGGCGGCGGGCGTGGCGCTGGCCAGGGCGCGCCGCACAGCATCGGCCACGGCATCGCGGCTCACCGGCTTGGTCAGGTGGTCGAAGGCGCCCAGGCGCATGGCTTCGATGGTGCCGGCGCTGCCGGCATAGGCCGTGAGCACGATCACGGGCGGCAGACGCGCCAGCCGGGCCTGCATGGCGGCCAGGGTCTGCAGGCCGTCCATGCCGCCGGGCATGCGGTGGTCCAGGAACACCAGGGCGAAGCGGTGGGCGCCCAGCATGGCCAGGCCCTCGGCGCCGCTCGCGGCCCGGCGCACGGCGTGGCCCAGGCTCTCGAGCGTCTCGCCCAGCGAATCGGCAAAGGCCGCGTCGTCGTCGACGATCAACACGTCTGCCATGGCATCTCCAGAATGAAACGGGCGCCGGGCCGGGCCGCCTCGTGGCGCAGCTCGCCGCCGTGGGCAATGGCCACCTCGCGCGACAGGGCCAGGCCCAGGCCGGTACCGTCGGCCCGGCCGGTGCCGAAGGGTTCGAACAGGCGGGTGCGCACGGCTTCCGGCACGCCGTCGCCGTCGTCGCTGACGCTCAGCGCGAGCAGGGCCTGCGCCGCGTCGCCGCGCGCCGCGAGCGTCACGGTGCCGCCGGGACTGGGGGCGTGGCGGATGGCGTTGTCCAGCAGGTTGTCGATGGCGCGGGCCATGTGCAGCGGGTCGAACACCGCGCAGGCGGGCGCACCGGACGCCAGCACCAGGCGCACCTGCCGCGCCGCCGCCGCGGCCTCGGCCCCGGCGAGCCGCTCGTCCAGCCAGGCGGGCAGTTCGACCGGGCGCGGCTTCAGGTCCAGCGGCTGCACCAGCGCCAGCAGGCTCTGCACCACGGCATCGAGCCGGTCGATCTGCCCGACGATGCTGCTCAGGGCCCGGGCCTGCGCGGCACCGTCGCCGGCCATGGCGTTCTCGGCCTTCAGGCGCATGGCGGCAATGGGGTTGCGGATCTCGTGCGCCACGGCCGAGCTCATGCGGCCCAGGGCCGCCAGCCGCATATCGCGGCTGCGCTGGGCGCGTGCGGCGCGGGCGGTTTCGCGCGCCTCCTCGAAGCGGGCGGCGAAGCCGTTGTAGCTGGCGACGATGCGGTCCAGCTCCTTCAGGCCGGTGCGCGGCAGCACGGGCATGGCGTCGTCCGGGGCGGCGGCCAGGGCGTTCTCGAGCCGGCGCACGCGCGCCTGGCCGCGGTAGAGCAGCAACCCCAGCCACAGGCCCGAGCACACGATGGCCGCGACCAGGGCCGCGATGCCGGCACGCAGGCTGCCCTCGGCCGCCACCGCGCCCAGCTGCGTGCGGGTCATGGTCCAGGCCGCGGCCTGGCCGGCGCCCAGCGGGCAGGCCGCGACGATGAGCAGCTCGCGGCTGCCGCGCACCTGCTGCGCCTGCATGCGGCCCGTGTCCACGGCCTGGCTGGCCAGTTGCTCCAGCAGCGGGCGCTCGGCGGGCGGCACGTCGGTCTTGGCGCCGGCGCCTTCGTAGGTGGGATAGGCGTAGGCGACCATGCTGCCGGGGGCGGTCCACACGCCGCCTTCCACATAGGGCGCCTCGGTCAGCACCAACTGCAGCAGCACCCGCGCAAGATCCACCCGCAGCCCGGCACCCGGCGGGGCGGACTGGGCATAGCGCTGCGCCATCTGCTCGCAGGCCTGCTCCACCCGCACGCGGCCGGCCTTCATCTGCATCGCCGGGCTGAGCCGGTACAGCCCCAGCATCATCACGCCCAGCAGCAGGAAGACGGCCAGAAGCAGCGCCCAGAACACGGCAAGTTGCAGACGCAGCGATCTCATGGAGGGGCAGACGGGCGCTCGGCGAAAAAGGGCGCCAGTATCCTGGAGGCCTACGCACCCTGCGAATGGCCCTACGCCCTCCAGGCCCGTCAGACGGCGGGAGGGTGCGCCGTCGTACAAACCGCCGCCCATGCACCTGTTCCTGACCCAGCCCGCCACCGCCCGCCCTGCTGCACGGGGCCTTGCCCTGCCGGTGCTCGTGCCGCTGGTGCTGGCGGCACTGGTGCTGCTGTGGGCGCTGCCGCCCGTGTTCTTCTACCAGTCGCCGCCCTGGGACAACGTGGAAGAACTCTTCTGGGCCCAGCGCTTCCAGTTAGGCTACTACAAGCATCCGCCGCTGCCGACCTGGATCATGGGCGTGCTCGTGCGCTTGGCCGGTCCGCAGCCGTGGATCACCTACCTGGCCGGCGTGGCCTGCGGCGCCGGCGCCCTGTACCTGCTGTGGCGCTGGGCGCGCGAATGCCTGCCGCCGCAGCGCGCCGTGCTGGCCGTGGTGCTGGCCTCGCTGGCGGCCTACCACCTGCAGCGCACCACCATCTTCAACCACAACACCGTGCAGTTGCTGCCGCTGGCGGGCTACTGGTGGATGCTGTGGCGCGCGTTCTGCCGCCCCGATGCGCGCACGCGCGACTGGGTGGGCCTGGGCGTGTTCGCCGGCCTGGCGCTGCTCACCAAATACAGCGCCGTCGTGCAGTTCGCGGTGGCCGGGCTGCTCCTGATGCAGGACGGACGCTGGCGCGAGGCCCGCATCTGGCGCGGCCTGGCCCTGGCCGCGGCCGTGGGCCTGGCGGTCGCATCGCCGCACCTGTGGTGGGCCCTGACGCATTCGGACCAGGCCCTCAGCTATGCCGCCGCCTCCGTCCAGGGCCACGGCCACCGTCATCACCGGGTGCTGCAGCTGCGACAACAGCTGGGCATGCAGGTGGGGCGACTGCTGCCGATGCTGGTCGTGGTGGCGTTGGCCTGGCTGTTGCGGCCGCGAGGGCAGGGGAGGGCGGCGGCGTCCGATGCGGGCTCTGGCTCTGGCTCTGGCTCTGGCTCTGGCTCTGGCTCTGGCTCTGCAAGCCTGCCTTCATCCACCCGCCTGACGCAAGGTGGTGGTGGTGCGGTCAGCGCCATCGACCGGCGCTTCCTGGCGTTTGCCGGTTTCGGCCCGCTGGTGCTGGTGCTCGCCGGCCTGACGCTCACCGGCACCAAGGCGCACGGCCACTGGTTCACCACCTTTTTCCTGGCGCTGCCCCTGTGGCTGGCCGCCGTGGTCCCGGGGCTGGAGGCCGAACGCTGGAGCCGCCGGCGCTGGCAGGGGCTGCTGGGCGCGGCGGCGATCTTCCACGTGGCCGGCTCGCTCGGCACCGCCTGGGCCGAGGGGCGGGGGGTGGAGCGCCATGGCCACATCACGCGCGGCAGCCTGCCGTCGGCCCAGGTGGCCGAGCGCATCGACGCCATCTGGCAGGCCCACGTGCCCGACCGCCCGCTCCCCATGGTGGTCGGCGACACATGGTTTGCGGGTGCCGCCGTACTGCACCTGAACCCCTCCGTCCAGCTGTGGATCGACGGCGAGGACCGCACCTCGCCCTGGATCGCGCCGGGCGCCTGGGCACGGGATGGCGGCATGGTCGTCGTCCTCGATACCCGGCCCTTCCAGTCCGAGGGACCGCTGCTCGAGGCGCGACTCGCCGAAACCGACTGCCGCGGCAGTTTCACGCTGCCGTGGAGCGGCCGGCCGGGCAGCCGGGACGTGGTGGTGCGCTGGGGAGTGCGGCTGCCAGCGGAGCAGGCGCGGCAGCCCCGCGATTGCCAATAGGCTTCGACGCCACGCAACGTGGCGTCCGGCCGTTGAAGCCGGCCTCCAGCCGTTCGTGCCGACCCGAAGGCTGTGCCATTCTCAATTGGCACAGTCAAGCCAGGGCCATTCGGCCTGATCGTGTCGAAGCTGGGACACAAATCCTTCGGCCGTTGGCCTTGCGCAGCCGCACCGCCTCAATTTCGTGCGGCGCATGTGCCGGCCGAGGCGCTTTCTTTTTTGAGATTGGGCGAAACGCGCTTGACAGGGCACAGCCAGTGCGCACGCTCAATTCTTAACTTTGCTTAATTAACTAATAAGTCTGACCTAATTTTCGGGTAGCCAAGAATCCAACTGCAGATTTGTCCTTAGGACTATCGCATCCTGCAACCAACGTTGCGGCGACCGGTCGGGTACGCGCACGCCAAAAGCAAGGGCAAATTCTTTATTGGTAGCCACCGGCCGCTATCCCAAAGCCCGGATTCGAGCGCTACCGGCGAAGCCGGCAGGCCCGGCTTCCAGGAGGGAGAGGTGCGCCTGATGAGTCATCCGTGAACTCTCTCACGTCAGATTCTTAACTTTCACTTACCGCGGGCTGACCGGAATTTTTGGCCTTCGTAAGATCATTAACAAGTTATTTCACTCTTCTCCCTTTGCTGCGCCTTTTCGTTCGGCGCGCACCGGGCCCTCATTTTTTCCGATCCAGAACGCTTTTTGAGGAGGCGCGCCTGCTTGCAGCGGCAGGCGTGGAAACGATGAAAAGAACACTGCTGCGATTTTCCCATATCCGGGCCTGCCCATTGGGCCGCACCGTGTGCGCGGGCGGGGCTCGCCCTTACATGCTTGTACTCAAGAGGACCTTTTCATGAAGAAGAACTGGATCAATCTCGCCTTCTGCCTGGCCATGGGGGCGGCAGCTCCGTCTTTCGCGCAGTTTGCACCGGCCACGCCGGCCACTGCAGCCCCCGCCCCCGCCGCGCCCCAGCGCCAGAACGCCATCGCGGTCGAGCTCATCCAACAAAAGGTCGTGAAGGACGCGCAGGGCAAGGAGAAGCTGGTCGACGCCGATTCCGTCCTGCCCAACGATGTCGTCGAGTACCGCGCCGTCTACAAGAACGTGAGCAGCGCCCCGGTCAAGCAGATGGCCGCCTCGCTGCCACTGCCCGAGGGGCTCGAATACGTCCCCAATTCCGCCAAGCCCGCCAAGGGCGTGCAGTTCGCGCCCGAATCCAAGGCCTACGGCCCAGAGCCGCTCATGCGCAAGCTGCCCGACGGCCGCACCGAAAAGCTGCCCTATGCCGACTACCGCCACATCCGCTGGGTGGTCGAAGAACTCAAGCCCGGTGCCGAAGTCGCCGTATCTGCCCGCGCCAAGGTCGAGGCCGTCATTCCCATCAGCGCCGCCGCAGCACCCAAAGCGGCTCCCGCCGCCAAGTAACCCGCGGGCCGGCCTGCGGCAGCGGCCGCGGCCTCGTCCCGCCTTCCGAGTGCCGACACACAGGCACCCGCTGCTGCGCAGGCTGCGGGGGTCTTGTGCCGCACGGTCTTGACCCGGTCTGGTCCCCAGGCCAGGCAGGGCAATTCCTTGTCCCCTTACTTGCAAGTCAGTTCAGAGAGGAGAAATCCACGTGATCAACAACAACCCACAGAAGCAGGGGCCGTTCAGGTCTCCCGCGGCGTGGGGCGCCCTGGTGGCAGTGGCAGCAGCCTTCCTCATTGGAAGTCCTGCCGCCCATGCCGCCGCAGCCCCAGCCAACACGGTCATCGGTAACCAGGCCACGGCCACATACCTCGACCCCAACGGCAACAGCCAGACGGCCACCTCCAACATCGTGCAGACCACGGTGCAGCAGGTCGGCTCGTTCACCCTGGACAGCACGGCACCCAACGCCGCGCCGGGGCCGATCGTCAATACCAAGACCGCTGCCGCGGGTGCCACGGTCTACGCACCTCACGTGCTGACCAACACCGGCAACGGCTCTGACACGTTCAATATCGTCGCAACGAACACGCCCGCTTCTGGCGGAACCCCGTTCGCGAAGGTCGAGATCTACAACGACTCCAACTTCGACGGCCTGCCCGACAGCACCACGCCGCTGTGCTCGACCACGGCGGCCAACGGCACGTGTACGGTCACCCCAGCGACCGCCGTGGCCGGCAACAATGGCCAGTTCGGCTTCGTCGTTGCCTACACGCTTCCCGCCACTGCGTCGGGCACGGCAACGCCGTTCGCCACCGTTCCCGTGACGGCCACGGCTGCGACGACCGCGCTCTACACCGGCGGCACCACCGTCAACGTTCAAGACAGCGTCAACCTGACCAACGTCGCCGCGTTCAACGTCTCCAAGGCCATCGGCCTGCCGGCTTCGGGCGTGACAGCGCCTGGCGGGGGCGCTTGGCCGACGGCCAACAACTCCGGCAAGCGCAGTTCGGGCAGCAGTTGCGCCACCAGTTGGACCGCGGGCATGACGTCGACGGCTGCCTGTACGTACACCACCTACACGGTCACGTACAGCAACACCGGCGGTGCGCCTGGCAAGTTCGCCATGCAGGACGTGGTGGGCAGCCTTGCGACCGCGGGCCTGACGTATGTCTCCGGATCGGCCGTGTGGAGCAATCGGCCGGGCACCGCGCTGTCGGAAACCTCCGCAGCCGGCAACCTGTCGAGCCCGGGCGTCGACTTCCAGAACAGCAGCGGCACGCTGACGTTCGTCGACAACAACCTCCCGGTCAACACCACGCGCAGCCTGACCTTCGTCGTGCTGGTCAACAACACGGCCACCATTGGTACCGCCAGCACCACCAACAAGGTCACGTACAACGCGTCCGATGCCGGTAGCGCGAACACCGTCAACGCCGGGGCACCCGGTACGCTGAGCGCCAGCTCCAACGGTGCGCCGTTCACGGTCCTGGGCACCTACAAGATCGTCCTGGGTAGCGCCACCGCCACGCTGGCGAACATCGCCAACGCGACGGACACCACGCCCGGCACGCCCAATACCGCCAGCGCGGACGACAAGCAAACCATCGCCTCCGTGGCGGCAGGTCGGCCCGCCGTCTTCACGCAGGTCGTGTTCAACCAAGGTAATACGACCGACACGGTGAACCTGACCAAGGTGGACGTCACCGCCTTCCCGGCCGGTACGACCTTCGCGTACTACGCTGCCGACGGGGTGACGCCGCTGGCCGACACCAACGGCGACGGCACGGTCGACACGGGTCCTATCGCCGCTGGCAGCTCACTGCGCATCGTCGTGAAGGCCACCATTCCCGCCAACACCGCGGCGTCGACGGGCTCGCCCAACTACACCATCAACGTGGTGGGTACATCGGTCGGCGACTCCACGCAGATCGACGCGTCGCAGGACGTCCTCGGTGCCGTTTCCGGTCCCGCGGTCGACCTGACCAACAGCCAGAACAGCACCGGCAACGACCGCGGCACGGGCCCGAGCAGCACGCCGACGCTCACCCAAACGGTGAATGCCGGCGCCTGGACGGCTATCCCCCTGTGGGTGAAGAACAACGACACGTCGACCCTGGCTTACAGCCTGGCCGTGAGCAGCACCACCAGCTTCCCGGGCACCATGCCCGCAGGCTGGACAGTGAAGTTCGCAACCGGCGCCGTCGCGGCAACGGGTTGCTCGGCAGCCACCGCGGTGACCACCACTGCATCGATCGCCGGCAACGGTGCCGATGCACAGTACACCGCTTGCGTGTTCGTGCCCACCAACCAGGTACAGCTGACTCAGTCCGTGTACTTCCAGGTGAAGTCCACCACGGCCGCTTCGGATGGCACCTTCCCGATCGACACCGTCTATGACGCGATCACGGTGACTTCTGCTGCTGTGACCTACACCGCCACGCTGACGCCGAACAACAACGGCACTGTCGCTCCCGGCGGCTCGGGTACCTACGGCCACGCGCTGACCTCTACCGGTACCGGCACCTGCAAGGTCGCCACGGCTGCCGTGACTCTCTCGTCGGGCGCATCCGGTGCCGGCTGGACGACCGCCCTGTACATCGACACAAACAACGACGGGGTTCTGGATACCAGCACTGACCAGTTGTACGTGGACGAGACCACCACGCCCATCGGCGATGTGGCCTCCAACACGTCGAAGAAGCTGCTGGTCAAGGTGTTCGCTCCCGCGGGCGCATCTGCCGGCCAGGCGGTCACGGCCACGGTGACGATCACCTTCCAGGCCGCGACGTCGCCTGCTGGCGCCACCCCCTGCGCCAACGTGTCGGCGAACGACGTGGTGACAGTGGTGACCGGCCAGGTCTCCCTGGTCATCTACCAAGCCAAGAACACCGCCGCCTCCTGCGCTGGCCCGGACGCTGTCCTGGGCAACCTGGCTGGCACGCTGCTCACGGCCAAGCCGGGTGAATGCCTGGTCTATCGCATCGTTGCAACCAACAACGGCGCCGCACCGGTGAGCAACCTGGTGGTGAGCAACACCGTGCCTGCCTACACCAAGCAGGTCACGACGCAGCCCACGGCCACCTGCGCCTCCACCGGACTGCGCAACGCCGGCAACACGGCGGCCGTTGCGCTGAGCAACACCGACGGCACGGGCATCGGTACCCCGTCGTCCACCGCCGTGACCTGCGGCAGCTCGACCGCCACCGTGCCCCCCGGCGCGACGGTGACGCTGACCTACCAGGTCCAGATCGACCAGTAAGCACCCCAGCCAGGCCCGCCTCCGGGCGGTGCCTGATGGTCGCGGCAGCGCCTGGCTAGCCCAGGCTGCGCGCGGCCTCCCTTGGCAACGGCCGCCACCTCCGCGGTGGCGGCTTTTGCCCTTCTCTGCGCGCTTTGCCCCGCACGGCAGAGCGCGAAGAAAAGAACAGACCTGCCTCGCTCTTGGCCTGCCCTGCAGGCCGACGTACGACCCGCTGACCCAAGACGATTACCGTGCACCCACCCCTTCCGCACCTGCCGAGAACCTGGTCCCGCTGGCGCCAGGCATTTGCGTTTGTCGCACTATGGCTGCTCTCGGCGCTGGCCATGGCTGCGCCGCCGCTCGGAGGGACGCTGCTGCGCGTGGTGGCGCAGGCCGAGTACGTGCCGGCCGGCATGACGCAGACCGAACGCGTCTACTCCAACAGCGCCTTCGTGCTGGTGGCCTCCGTCGAATCGGTGCAGCTGGTGCAGGACCAGACCCTCACCCAGCCACCCAGCGCCCCCGTCACCCTCAGCCACCAGATCAAGAACACCGGCAATATCCCGTCGAGCTACACCCTGGGCTGGAGCAACGGTGGCGCCAACTGTCCGGCCGGCACCAACGTCACGCTCTCCAACCTCAGCGTGGTCAAGGACACCAATTCCAACGGCGTCGCCGACCCCAGCGAGCCCATCGTCGCCCTCGGCACACCAGCCGCGCTCACGCTCAACCCCGGCGAGTCCGCCACGCTGCTGGTGCGCGGCCAGTTGCCCGTGGTCGGCGGCGGCACCGCCTGCGCCACGCTCAGCGCCGTCACAGCCACGCAGGGCGCGCAGGCCAGCAACACGGATGTCATCAACCTGGGCGACGTGGCGGTGCTGGCGCTCTATAAGTCCGCCACCTTCAGCCTGCCGCTGCAGCCCGGCAGCTCGCGCATCGACTACACCATTCGCGGCACCAACATCGGCAGCCAGACCGCGCGGCCCACCGCCACCATTCCGGCCGGCACGCCCGTCCTGGTCAACGGCACACCCACGCGCCTGATCCTGCTGCGCGACGTGATTCCCGCCGGCACGCAATACATCGCCGGCAGCCTGCAGACGACCATGCCCGGCGCGCTGCGGCTGTTCCGCATGCCGGGCGACTCGCCATTCGCCTACCGCACCACCCCCGACGATGCTTCGGCCGTCGAAGTGGCCATCGGTCTGCCCGCCACCACCGGCATCACGCCCACCACCTCCTACCAGATGCAGCTGGCCGTCACGGTCACGGCGCAGGCGACGCAGAGCGACATCGAGAACCAGGCCCAGGCCTTCTACGACAACGGCCTGCAGCCCACGCTGAGCAACTCCAACCTGCTGCCAATTCCACTGCAGCCAGCCCGCATCGGCGTAGCCGAGGCGGCCGGCCTGCCGCAGCCCAACCCGGACGGCAGCGCCGACGTGGTCATCACCGTCCGCGCCCGCAACTACGGCAACCCGTGGCTGTACGACGTGCAGCTCGCCAACATCTTCGAAGGTACCGGCGCCACGCAGTTCGGCACCTACACCAACGCCGCATCGCCAGCCGTCGGGCAGTTCACCATCGTCCCCGGCTCGCTCGCCCTCATCAAAGACAACGGCTGGATCGGCGGCCAGGCGGCCGCCGTCAACCCGGCCTACAACGGCACCGCCTCGCAACCCAATTTGCTGGCCCCAGGCGCTGTGCTGCCCACCGGCGGCGACCTCATGCTGCGCTTCCTGCTGCGCTTCAACCCGCGCGACCGCAGCGTGACGCTGCTCAACAGCACCAACGCCAGCGCCGCGGTGGTGCCCGGCGCGGCGGCCACGGTGTTCGACGCGTCGGTCAACGGCCTCGACCCCGACCCCGACCGCGATGGCAACCCCAACAACAACGCCTCGCCGACGCCCATCGCCGCCGGGCTGCCGCAATTGGCGCTGACCAAGCTCATCTCGCCGCCGCGCTTCATCGCCGCCGGTGTCTACGACGTGGACTTCTTTTTCAAGGTGGTCAACAACGGCGCTGCGGCCGCACCGTACGTGCGCGTCATCGACAACCTCAACTGCGCCTTTTCCACGGACGACCCGAACAGCCCCATTGCAAGCTGGGCACTGCGCGCCCCGGTGCGCACGGGCGCGGGCGTGCTCGCCCCCTCGGCCAACTTCACCGGCAATGTGCCCTGCGACCGCGGCACGTGGGCCGCCACCGATCCGCACCAGTTCCCCACGCCGCCCGTGCTCAGCCTCACGGACGGCACCCGCGCGCTCGGTCCGGGCCAGAGCGAACAGGTGGGAATCACCGTGCGTGTGACAGTCAAGAACCCATCCGCCGGCCTGCGCACCAGCTTCCTCAACAAGAGCTGGGCCGTCGCGCTCACCGACAACTCCATCGCCGCCGCCACCAGCGGCGTCGTCAACGCCACCATGGCGACCGCCAACGGCCTGCTGCTCGACCCGCAGGGCACCGTCTACGACGCCGTCTCGCGCGCGCCCATTGCCGGCGCGCTGGTCACCGTGCGGCGCCAGTCCTGCGACGGCGGCACCGGTGGCGCCATCACGGCCGACCAGTTGCTCGGCGGCAACGTGGGCGGCTACACCTTCAATGCGGACGGCAGTGCCGCCATGACCACGGGTGCCGACGGCACCTGGGGCTTCTACCTGCAGTCGCCGCCGGTCGCCGGCAAGTGCACATACAGCATCGCGGTCACCCCGCCGGCCGGCACCGCGTACATCTTCCCGTCGCAGCGCATCCCGCCCGCCGCAGGCAGCTTCGCCAGCTGCGGCGCCGTGGTGCCCAGCGCGCTGCCGCCGGTCGACGGCCAGCCCACTACCTACTACCTGCAGTACGGTGCCGGCTTCAACGCCGACGGCAGCGCCTGCGACGCGGTGCACAACCACATCCCGCTGGACCCGGGCCTGCAGAACGGCCTGCTGCTGCGCAAGGACGCGAGCAGGCAACAGGTGGAGTTCGGCGACTTCCTGGACTACGCGCTCACCGTAACCAACAAGACGGGCTTTCCGGTCACCGGACTGACCTTCACCGACGTGCTCCCGGCGGGCTTCGCCTATGTGCCCAACAGCAGCCGCTTCAACGGTGCCGTCATCGCCGACCCCAACGGCGGTGCCGGGCCGGCCCTCAGCTGGCCCATGCCCACCTTCGTACTCGCCCCCGACCAGGTGGCCATGGTGCGCTACCGCGTCCGCGTGGGCGTGGGCGCCCGCATTGCCGGCACCGCCACCAATCGCGCGCAGGTCACGTCGCGCGGCTACCAGTCCAACCAGGCGGAGCAGACGGTGCGCGTCAACGGTGGCGTGTTCTCCGATGAGGCCTTCGCCTTCGGCAAGGTGTACATGGACTGCCGTTCGCCCGGCGACAAGGCGAAGGGCGCACAGGAGCCGGTCGTCGGCAACGACGCCAAGGAAGGCAAGAACGGCGAGCCCCTGGAGGAGGAACGCGCGGGCTTGCTCGGCGTGCCCGGCGTGCGCCTGTGGCTGGAAGACGGCACCAACGTGGTCACCGATGGCGAAGGCCGCTGGAGCCTGTACGGCCTCAAGCCCCTGACCCACGTGCTGCGTCTCGACGAAACCACGCTGCCGCCCGGCGCCCGGGTGGTCGTGCTCGACAACCGCAATTCGGGCACCCCATCCAGCCGCTTCCTTGACCTCAAGAAGGGCGAGTTCCAGAAGGGCAACTTCCCGCTGGCCGGCTGCGACGACGAGGCGGTCAAGAAGGACGTACTGGCGCGCCGCGCGGCCGCCGCGAAGAACCTTGACGCCGAGATGGCTGCCGTCACCCGCACCCGGCTGGACCCGCAGGGCCAGCCGGCGGCGGCCAACGGTCGCGCTGCCGACACGCGCGGCATGCCCGCCACCGGCCAGATCAACGGCAGCGGCAGCGGTGCGGGTGCCATCACCCCGGTGGCCGCCGGTCCGCTGATCGCGCTGCCGGGCACGCCCGCCGCACCGGGCGGCGCCCAGGCGCGCGGCGCCAATTTCCTGGATGGCGGCACAGGCAGCCTTGGCAGTACCGGCACCCTGGCCACGGCCCAGCAGAGCCAGGTCATGGGCACGAGCCCGACCGCAAGCACGGCCACAGGCACGGGCAACGCCTCCGTCCTCGGCACCCCGGCCGCCACCGGCCAGGTGCCCGCCGCCGGCATGGGCCCACAGCAGCCTGGCCAGCCGGGCAGTGTCACCCAGGGCCTGGTCCCGCAGCCGGTGGCGCCCAGCACCATCGAGCTGGAAAAGATCATGCCCGAACTGGACAGCACGCCCGGCTTCATTGAGCTCAAGAACGGCGACACCGTCGCCTCGCAGATCGTCAACGTGCGCGTCAAGGGCCCGGCCGGCACCGAGTTGCAGTTGTCCCTCAATGGCGAGCCCATCGACGGCCGCCGCGTCGGCAAGAAGGCCACCCTGCCGAGGACCCGGACCACGGCCTGGGAATACATCGGCGTGCAGCTCAAGCCTGGCGCCAACCTCCTGCGCCTGCAGGTCGTCGACGGCATGGGCATTCCGCGCGAAAAGCCGGTGGAGATCCAGGTCGTCGCGCCCGACAAGCTCGGCCGCGTACGCATCGAGCTGCCCGCCGACGCCCGTGCGGATGTGCGCACGCCGGTGCCCGTGCGCATCGTCCTCACCGACGCCGCCGGTGTGCCCGTCACCGCCCGCACCCAGGTGACGCTGGAGTCCGATGCCGGGCGCTGGCAGGAGGAAGACCTCAACCCCCAGGAGCCCGGCCTGCAGGCCTTCGTCGAAGGCGGCAGCGCCACCTTCCACCTGCTGCCGCCCGGCACGCCTGGCAACCTGCGCATCCGCGCCACCGTCAACACGCTGGTGCAGGAGGCCCGCCTGACGCTGCTGCCCGAGCTGCGCCCCATGATCGCCGTCGGCATCGTGGAAGGCACGCTCGACCTGACCCGCCGCGGCAGGCTCGGTATCGACCAGTTGCCCGCCGGCGCCGCCTTCGAGCAGGAACTGAGTTCGCTGAACAGCAACGGCGACACCGGCAACGGCCGCCTGGGTGGCCGCGCCGCCTTCTTCCTCAAGGGTGCCATCAAGGGCGAGTACCTGCTCACCGCGTCGCTCGACACCGCCAAGCAGTCCAAGGATCGGCTCTTCCGCGACATCCGTCCTGACGAGTTCTATCCCGTCTACGGCGACAGCTCCGAGCGCGGCTACGACGCCCAGAGCTCGCAGAAGCTCTACGTGCGCATCGACAAGAACCGCTCTTATCTGCTCTACGGCGACTTCACCACCGCCAGCAGCGCAGAGGTCCGAAAGCTCAGCCAGACCAACCGCACCCTCACCGGGGCCAAGGGCGTCTACGACGACAACGGCATGCGCATCACCGGCTACGGCTCGCGCACCTCGCAGCAGCAGCAGGTCGAGGAGTTTCCCGGCCGCGGCATCTCCGGCCCCTACTACCTGGCCGGCTCGCTGGGCGAGTTCGTGGAGAACAGCGAGACCGTGGAACTGATTTCGCGCGACCGCAACCAGCCCAACGTCATCCTCAAGCGCACCAGCCTCACGCGCTTCGTCGACTACACGCTGGAGCCGAGCACCCGGCGGCTGATGTTCGTGAGCCCGGTCTCGGCCGTCGACACCGACCTCAACCCGCAATCCATCCGCGTCACCTACGAGATGGACACGGGCGGCCCCAAGTACACCGTGGCGGGCGTGGACGCGCAGTTCAAGGTCGGCGAGCGGCTGCAGGCCGGCGTCGTCGCCCATGTCGACGAGGACCCGCAGAACCCGCGCCGCCTGCAGGCCGTCACCGGCCTGGCCCGGCTGGGCGAGAACACCAGCATGGCCGCCGAGGCCGTGCGCACCCACAGCGAAGACAAGGGCGACGGCTCCGCCAGCCGCATCGAGTTGCGCCACCAGACCGAACGGCTGGGCGTGTCGGTCCAGGCCGCGCGCTCCTCCACCGGCTTCGACAACCCGGCCGCCGGCTTCTCCGCGGGCCACACCGACGCGAGCGCCCGCGCGGAATACCGCATCGACTCGACCATGGCCGCCCGCGCGGAAGCCATGTACAGCAGCACCGCCGGCCAGCAGGACGCCAGTGGCAACGTCATCGGCAACGGCACGGGCCCGTCGCGCGGCCAGAGCGTGTCGCTGCTCAAGCGCTTCAACGACTATTTCAGCGGCGAAGTCGGCCTGCGCCACGGCGCCACGGCCAACAGCAGCTCGGCGTCCATGTTCAGCTACGACCAGGTCTCCAGCTTCGGCGGCAGCAGCATGGGCGGGGGCGGCAGCCTGGGCAGCTCCGTCACCAGCCTGGGCACGGCCGCCAACACCCCCGGCGGCCCCGGCAGCAGCCAGAACGACCTGACCACCGTTCGCGGCCGCCTCACGGCCACCCTGCCCGGCGCACCGCAGGCGCAGGTCTTCGTCGAGGGCGAGCAGGACGTGAACGCGTCGCGCCGCCACATGGCCGCAATCGGCGGCAGCTATGCCATCACCGACAAGACGCGCGTCTACGGCCGCTACGAACTGAGCTCCACCCTCTACGACGACACCGCCGTCTCCGGCACCGGCGCGCGCAACGTCGGCATCGTCGGCATCGAGAGTGCCTACATGGAGGGCGGCCGTGTCTACAGCGAATACCGCGTGGCCGACGCCGACGACAGCCGCACCGCGCAAATCGCCAACGGCGTGCGCAACACCATCAAGCTGGGTGAGCACTGGCAACTGACCGGCGGCATCGAGCGCAGCCGCGCCCTCGGCACCGTGGCCAGCGACAGCCTGGCCACCGGACTGGGCAGTTCCACCGCCGTCACCAGCGGCGTCGAATACACCAACGGCGCCTTGCGCGCCAGCGGCATCCTCGAGGGCCGTCGCGGCTCCGACGCCAACACCGTGCTCAACAGCATGGGCATGGGCTACCGCCTGAACGACGAGTGGAGCTTGCTGGCCCGCAGCGTCTACAACCGCAGCGAAGGCGTCGGCGCCCAGGCCGGCAACGGGCGCACCCAGTCGCGCCAGCAGCTCGGTGCGGCCTACCGTCCGGTGGCCGACGACCGCTGGAACGCGCTGGCCCGCTACGAGCACCGCAGCGAAAGCATCCAGGGCAACCTGGGCACGGCCGGCGCCATCAGCGGCAACGCCTTCGGCTCGCAGAACACGCTGCCGGGCGATTACGACGCGCACATCGTCTCGGCCCACGTCAACTACAACCCTCGGCCCGGCGACTACCTGAGCGGCCGCCTGGCCGCCAAGCGCTCCACCTACGACGACGGCAGCCTCAAGAGCAGCTACTCGGCCCAGCTGCTGTACGGCCGCTGGACGCGCGACCTCAACGACAAGTGGGACCTGAGCGTGCAGGGCGGCCTGCTGCACGGCTCCGGCGGCGCGCTGCAGAAGTCGATCGGCGTGGAAGTGGGCTACCAGGTCATGAAGGACCTGTGGTTCTCGGTGGGCTACAACGCCATCGGCCTGTCGGACCGCGACCTCACGGCCGGCGAGTACACCAGCAAGGGCGCCTACTTCCGCCTGCGCTTCAAGTTCGACGAGACGGGGCTGGGCTTCGAGCGCCCCACGAGCCGCGCCACGGGCAGCAGCGGGCCGACGGCCAGCACCGGCACCCCGCCCGCCAACCCCATCGAGGCCCCGCCGCGCATCGCATCGCAAGCTGACGACCAAGAAAGCCACGCTTCCGGGCGCACTGCTGCCGATTCGGCGCCCACCGTGCCGGTGCCGACACAGCAGCTGCAGGCCGACCCACTGCCGAGCGCCGACCCATCTTCCGGCTCGTCTGCCGCGCCTGCCTCCATCAGTCCGACGCGCTGAAATGAAAACCTGCCTGCCTCCGCAGCCGATGTTCGCCATCGATGAGCGGTTCACTGGACCGACCCGGGCCAGAGACCGCAGGCCTCTTTACCCGGCAAGCCAGCAGGGTTGCCTGCGACCCGTTGTATGACGTCTTTTCAAATGCTCTTTTGCAGTGCAAGCCCCTGCGTCGCGCAAGCTCCGCACGGCAGTGCGGGCAGTTGGCCAATGACCAAGCCTGAACGCCAGGCCGGCACCCTGTCGCGCTGGATGAGGGCGATGGGCGGGGCATGGACCCGCTGGACCGGCTTGATGGCCTTGAAGAAGCCCGGCCGCATTGCGGTGGCGCCCATGCTGGCGGCCATCGGCATGGGCCTGCCTTTGGCAAGCCATGCCAACACCTCGACCTGCACCAACCAACCTGCCGTCTACGGCACCGTCCCGCCTGCCACCCTCACGGCCGCACCGCCTGCGATCATCTACGTTCCCTACAACACGGCGGCCGGCACCGTGGTCTACACGGGTCCCAAGATCAGCCAGGACAAGTCCGTCGCGGCGACCTGCTACACCGACGATGGGCAGGCCCAGCAGACGCCCTACGGTGTGATCACGGCGTCAGGCACTCAACCCGCCACGACCGCGGACGTGTTTCCGACGGCGCTGTCCGGCATCAGCTGGCAGTACGTTCGTTCGCGTGCCATCAGGGCATGGGGAGGCGAAACCTTCAACAACTACGCACCGGGGGCCATCAACCTGAGCGCGGCCTCACAGACGTCGATCAACCTGCTGTGGACGGTGCCGGTCGCCAGCGGCAGCGTGCTCAGTGCAGGACAACTGGGCACCTACGCTCTGGGTGACAACAAGTATGGGTTCGTCAACCTCCGCACCGGCAACGACGTGATGTTCCTGATCACGGGCACCACCTACTGGGACGGGCCCGCGACCGACGCAACGAGCATCGAGGGCGGCAACGGCTCGTGGCAAACCAACCGCAGCAACTGGACCACGAGCACCGGAACGCCCAACGGCATCTGGTCGGACGGCAACGTGGCCATCTTCCAGGCCAACGGCGGCACAGTCAGCCTAGCCAGCAACCAGGTCATCGGCGGCATGACCTTCAACACCAATGGCTATCTCGTCCAGAACTACACGCTGAGCGGCAACGCGGCCAACAACCCGATCACCGTGGCCAGCGGCGCCAATGCCACGGTCAACAGCGTGCTGGCCAGCGTTGCCAGCGGCAACGGATTCAGCAAGGAAGGCGCCGGTACCCTGACGCTCGGCGCCAACAACACCTATTCAGGCACCACCACGGTCAACGGCGGCACGCTGGTGCTGGGCAATGGCAATGGCACGGTGCCTATCAACAACGCCATCGTCGTCAACAGCGGCGGCACGCTCAGCACCGCGGCCAGTACCAACAATACCGTATTTCCGTCATACACCACTTCAGGTGGTGGCGGCAGCATCACCATCAACAGCGGTGGTGTCGCCACCACGGGGAATAGCGCGGCCATCACGCTTTACGGCGGCCCCACATTCACGCTGGCCGGCGGCACGCTGGGCAGCGGAACGGCCGAGCCCAGCTGGGGCTCCTGGATCGCCGACTACGGCACGGCCGTCAACGTCACGGCCAATTCCACGCTTTCCGCCTCGCGCTTCAACCTGAGACAGGCCAACACCAACTTCACCGTCAACAGCGGCGTGACGCTGACGGTATCGGGCAACCTGGATTCCAGCAACGGCGGAGGCGCCGCCAGCGGCAGCGGCGGCTTCACCAAGCTGGGCACCGGCGTGATGCTGATGTCAGGCGCCACCAGCACCTACACGGGCACCACGGCCGTCAGCGCCGGCACGCTTCGCGTGGGCGCGACCAACGCCATCGCCACCAATTCGCCGGTGACGGTGGCCAGCGGGACCACGCTGGACATCAACGGCCAGAGCCAATCGCTGAAGTCGCTGGCCGAGTCCGGCACGCTGGCCATGGGCACCAATGGCGCGCTGACGCTCACGGGCAACAGCAACCTGTCCGGCGGCGGCAACAGCGTGACCGGCTCGGGCACCATCACGGTGGGCAGCGGTGCCACGCTCACGATGGGCGCCAGCGACACCTTCGGCAATGCAGTGGCCACACCCACCACGGCGATCACCGTCAACAGCGGCGGGACGCTGACGAGCAACGGCAACTACACGACGCTGAACAACCTGACGCTCAACAACGCGACGCTCCGCTCGAACGGCGGCTGCTGCCTGCCCTACGGCACCTTCGCGCTCAAGGGCACGACCACCAGCACCGGCTCGTCCAGCATGTCCGTGGCCGGAGGTGGCAACAACGCCATCAACGTGGGCAACAACGCCGCAGGCGGCGTCAGTACCTTCAACGTCACCGGCACGCTGTCCGTCGGCACCCCCCTGATCAACAGCATGGACGGCGGCGGGGGCGCCGTGGCTTCCGGCATCACGCTGACCGGCGGCGGCACCCTGGCGCTGAATACGGCCGCCAGCTACACCAGCACCAGCACCGTCACCAGCGGCACGCTGCAGCTGGGCGTGAACAGTGCGCTGCCGTCCACCAACACGGTGGCCCTGGCCACCGGCGGCACACTCGACGTCAACGGCAAGACGCAGACGCTGGCCGGCGTGACCGCCTCGGGTGGCAGCTCCGGCACGGTCGCGCTGGGCACGACCGGCTCGCTCACGCTGACGGGCGACAGCAGCATCCGCGCCATCACGGGATCGGGCACGATTACCGTCACAGGCGGCACGCTGACGCTGCCCGCGGGCTTCAGCGCCGGCAGCGTCACGATCGTGCTCAAGGGCGGCAAGCTCGCCCTGGCCGCGGGCCAGACCTACTCGGTCGGTGGGCTCACGACGGACAGTTCAGTGACCAATGCCTCGGTGGACATGTCCTCTGCCGGCAACGCCAGCTTCACCGCGACGACCCTCACGATCAACAGCGCCCTGGCCGTGACCAACTGGACGGCCGGCAGCGACCACCTTTACGCCGGCAGCATCAACGGCACACCGGCGCGCAACACGACGAACATCACGCCCCTCAACAGCGTGACTCTGGGCAGCAACGCGGCCAGCGCGACCTACTGGGCTTCGGGCACCAATGAACTGCTGGTCTCGGGCGTCCTCACCTACTGGGACGGGCCGGCCGCCAACACCACCAGCGTGGAAGGCGGCGCCGGCACCTGGGGCACCGCAGGCAACTGGACCACCAGCGGCGGCTCGCCCAACGGTGTATGGGCCGGCGGCACCAACGTGGCCAACTTCACCGTCGCCGGCGGCGCGGTGACGGTGAGCGGCACGCAGAACGTCGGCGGCATGAACTTCACCGCGGACGGCTACACGCTGTCGGGCGGCACGATCACCGGCAACGCCAGCAACAACCCGCTGACGGCCGGCTCGGGCGTCACGGCCACCATCGGCAGCACCCTGGCCGGTGGGACGAACGGCTTCAGCAAGGAGGGCGCAGGCACGGTCGTGCTGACGGCGGGCAACAGCTACACCGGCACCACCGCCGTCAACGCCGGCACGCTGCAGGTGGGTACGGCCAGCACCACGTCCGGCTCCCTGGCGGGGCCGATCACGGTCGCCAACAGCGCGACGCTGTCGTTCCTGACGCCCAACACCGACACCGGAAACTCGGTCATCGGCAACGCCATCACCACCACCTCGGGTGGCACCGTTCGGCTCAGAGGCTCCGGCAACAGCGAACAGAGCTCCTACCAGCTCACCTCGAGCAGCAACAACATGGCCGGCAGCACCATCGTGGAGGCCGGCGCGCGCTACGTGCGCACGACGAACTGCCCGGCCGGCGGCGGCACCATCACCGTGCAGTCGGGCGGCGGGTTGCTGCTGTCGGGCGCCACCTGCAGCAGCAACATCACGATTGCCGGCACGGGCTGGCCGGAAAGCTCCGGTCTCTTGGGGGCCTTGAGGCTGGGAGGTACGGCCAGCGTCACCGGCAACGTGAGCCTGAGCGCGAATGCCCGCGTCACGGCCTACAGCGCCAGCGACACCGGCACCATCAGCGGCGTCATCTCTGGTGGCTATGCGCTGGAGAAGACGGGCGCCGGCACCATCACGTTGACAGGCTCCAACACCTACACGGGCAGCACCACCATCAACGGCGGAACGCTGGTGCTGGGCAATTCGAGCGGCACGCTGGCGCTCAACAACGCGATCATTGTCAACAATGGCGCGACGCTCAGCACCGCGGCCAACACCAACAACACGGTGTTTCCGCTCAACACCAGTTCCGGTGGCGGTGGAAGCATTACGGTCAACAGCGGCGGTACCGCCACCACCGGCAACGGCGCGGCCATCACGCTATTCGGCGGCCCCACGATCACCCTGGCTGGCGGCACGCTGGGCAGCGGGACGGCCGAGCCCAGCTGGGGCTCCTGGATCGCCGACTACGGCACGTCCGTCAGCGTCACGTCCAACTCCACGCTCTCGGCGTCCCGCTTCAACCTGCGCCAGTCGAACACCAACTTCACCGTCGCCAACAACGTGACGCTGACCGTCTCGGGCACGCTGGACTCCAGTTCCGGCAGCGGCGCCGGCAGCGGCAGCGGTGGATTCACCAAACTGGGCACGGGCGTGATGCTGCTGTCCACCGCGGGCCATACCTACACGGGCAGCACCGCCGTGAACGCGGGCACGCTGCGCATCGGCGCGACCGACGCCATCCCCACGACCAGCCCGGTGTCGGTGGGCTCGGGCGCCACCCTGGACCTCAACGGCAACAACCAGTCGCTGTCGGGTGGCCTGAGTGCCGCCAGCGGCACCGTCGCGCTGGGCGGCGGCACGCTGACGCTGTCGGCCGACAGCAGCATCGGCAACGTCACCGGCAGCGGCACCATCACCGTCACGGGCGGCACGCTGACGCTGCCCGCCGGTTTCAGCGCCGGCAACGTCACCATCATGCTCAAGGGCGGCAAGCTCGCCCTGGCCGCGGGCCAGACCTACTCCGTCGGTGGGCTCACCACCGACAGTTCCGTGACCAATGCCGCGGTGGACATGTCCTCCGCCGGCAACGCCAGCTTCACCGCGACCACGCTCACGATCAACAGCGCCCTGGCCGTGACCAACTGGACGGCCGGCAGCGACCACCTGTACGCCGGCAGCATCAACGGCGGCCCGGCGCGCAACACCGCCAACGTCGCGCCACTCAACAGCGTGACGCTGGGCAGCAACGCCGCCAGCGCCACCTACTGGGCCTCCGGCACCAACGAGTTGCTGGTCGCCAGCGCCATGACCTACTGGGATGGTCCGGCGGCCAACACCACCAGCGTGGAAGGCGGCGCCGGCACCTGGGGCACCGCCAGCAACTGGACCACCAGCGCCGGCACGCTCAACGGGCCGTGGGCGGGTGGCACCAACGTGGCCAATTTCACCGCCACCGGCGGTGCGGTGACGGTGAGCGGCACCCAGAACGTCGGCGGCATGAACTTCACCGTGGACGGCTACACGCTCTCGGGCGGCACGATCGCCGGCAATGCCGCCAGCAACCCCCTGACCGTGAGCACGGGTGCCACGGCCAGCATCGGCAGCGTGCTGGCCGGCGGCAGCAATGGTTACAGCAAGGAAGGTGCAGGCACCGTCAGCCTGTCGGGCGCCAACACCTACACGGGCAGCACAGCCGTCAACGGCGGCACGCTGGCCATCACCGGCGGCGCCTACGCGACCTCGGGCTTCGCCATCGGCGCCAACACCGTGCTGGCGTTCAACACCGGTACCGCCACGATGGACATGGCCACCACCACCTTCAGCGGTGCCGGCACGCTGCGCAAATCCGGCAGCGGCACGCTTCAGTGGGGCGCCGGCGCGGCCACCTTCGCGATGGGCGCCGGCTCGACCATCGACGTGCAGGGCGGCACCTTCACAGGCGGCTCCAACGGCAACGAGGTGTGGACCAACAACAAGTCGGCGCTGAACGTGGCCACGGGCGCCACCTTTCAAACCGTGGAAGCCGCGGTCGTGGTGGATGCGCTCACCGGCGCGGGCTCGGTGGTGACGGGTTACTACCCCAGTTGGCCGAATTCCGGCCTGACGGTGGGCGTGAACAACGGCAGCGGCACCTTCAGCGGCGTGATCTCCGACGGCCAGGGCGTGAACGCCTCGACCAAGTCGCTCACCAAGACCGGCACCGGCACGCAGACGCTGTCGGGCGCCAACACCTACAGCGGGGCCACGGCCGTCACGGGCGGCACGCTGCAACTGGGCGCGAACAACACCCTTCCGGCCGCCAGCGTCGTGACCGTGGGCTCCGGCGCCACGCTGGCGGTCAACGGCCTGGCGCAGACGCTGGCCAACCTGACCTCGGTCGGCACGCTGAGCCTGGGCAGCGGCGGCGGGGTGCTGACGCTCAACAACGGCAACAGCAGCATCGCCGGCGCCAACGTGACCGGCACTGGCCGGATCGTGGTGGGTCCGGGCGAGACGCTCACGCTGACCAGCGCGCTGAACAGCAACACCATCGACATCGAACTGGCCGGCGGCACGCTCAAGCTGGGGGCCTATGCCCACACCATCGGCACCCTCACGGTGTCGGCGAGCAGTACGCTGGACTTCGACGCCGGGACAGCGCGGCTTTCGACCGCCAACCTGGCGATGACCGCCGGCGGCTCGCAGACGCTGACCGTGACCAACTGGACCCGTGGCACGGACCTCTTCCAGGCCACCAACGTCAACGGCAGCGCCGGCACCCCGGCACGCGGCACCACGGGCCTGGCCCCGCTGAACCGCATCACCATGGGCAGTTACCCGGCGGCGATCACCCTCTGGACCGCGACCAGCGCCACGCCGGCCAACGAAATCACCGTGCAGGCCGGCTCGACGGTGACCGGCACGGTATTCAACGATGGCGGCGCACCCTCGGGCGGCACCAACACCGGCACGCCCAACGATGGCCTGCGCAACGGCAGCGAGGCCGGTCTGCCCGGCCTGACGGTGCAGTTGAACAACTGCGCCAGCACCGTGTATGCCGCGGCCAGCACCGACAACAACGGTGCCTACAGCCTGACCGTGCCTACCGCCCAGGTTGGCCAGACGGTGTGCGTGGCGGTACTGCCCGCGCAGCCGGTGACGGCCCTGGCCACCGGCGCCAATGCCAACGGCACGGTGCTGCCCGACGGCACGGCCACCACGGCAGGCGGCACGGCCTTTACCTATACCCGCGCCAGCCAGCGGGTGAGCTTCGGCGCGCCGACCACCGGCACGGTGGTGTTGAACTTCGGCCAGGTCCCGCCCAGCACGCTGACGCCGGCCACCAGCACGCAGCAGAACGCGCCCAATACCCGCGCCGTGCATGCCCACGTGTTCACGCCGGGCACGGGCGGCAGCCTGGCCGTGACGCTGGGCGCCGGCACCACCACGCCGGCCAACATGCCCGGCTGGTCCGAGATCGCCTACCTGGATCCCGGCTGCACGGGTACGGTTCAGTCCAACGCGCAGCGCCTGTGGCCCTCGGGCACGCCGGTGACCACGGTGCAGGGCCAGGCCGTGTGCTTCGTGGTGCAGGAGCAGATTCCGGTGCAGGCCGTCAACGGCCAGAGCAACGCGGTACCCGTGACAGCCACGCTGACCTTCACCAACGCGGCGCCGGCCCTGTCTGCCACCTACACGGCCACGGACACGACGACGGCAGGCGATGCGGCGGTGCACCTGAACAAAGAAGTGCGCAACGTCACCCAAGGCGGCACCTTTGGCACCACCAACCAGGCCAAGAATGGCGACGTGCTGGAGTACCGCATTACCTACACCAACAACACCACCGGGCCGGTGAGCAACCTCATCGTCAACGATGCGACACCGCCCTACACCACTTTCCAGGGTGCGACCGCCGGGACCACGCCCGCGTCGCTGGGTACGTGCGCGAAGGTGACGCCGGCCAACGCGCCGCCCGCGCCGACGGTGGCGTGCACTGCCACGCAGGCGACGGGCGGCGTGGGTCCGGTGAGCTGGCGGTTCACGGGCACCCTGGCGGCCGGCGCCACGGGCACGGTGAACTTCCAGGTGAAGGTGGATTGAACGGCCGGAGTGAAGCTGCCCTCGACGGTTGGTCATGAGTTGTCTGCGCCGACTGGACAGGGGGGTGGAAGCCGACGAATTTGCAGGCTGAACGTGCGTTGGTACAGACGATGCTGGAGCGCGCCGTTGCTGGTCCTGGTGGCCCTAGCAGCCCAGATGCCGGCCGCTCATGCGGGGCTGGTGCCCACCGTCGGGTGCAGCTCGACCGGCTACATCTTCAACACGGCCTACTCGGGCAACTCCGCCGGCCCAGCCAAGGCGGTGGGCAGCCGGGACACCTACTGGGAGGCCAACACTTCCGCACGCGACACTCCGGCGCCGTACACCGTGGATGAGAGCCAGTGGACCGACGCCTACGTGGTGGGCCAGCGCCCGGGCTGGGCGAGCTCCCCGTTCAATAACGCGGACTGGATCGCCCACAACGCCGATGGCAGCAGCCCCTTGCCACTTCAGCGCTACACCTACTGGTATCGCTACCGCTTCTATCTCGACCCGGCGCTCGACCCGGCGGTCTTCTACATGAAGCTGAGCTTCTATGCGGACGACTCCATCGGTGCGGTCTACGTCAACGGCATCAACCAGCCCAACGCATCCATCACCGATGACATCAACGGCAACAACTACGGGCCGGGCCGAGGTGCCTCGATGGTGCTGGACAACGGCTGGAAGACCGGCCTGAACGAGATCCGCGTGCGCATCGCGGACCGCAGCTACCTGTCGGGCTTGCTGGTGCAGTACGACTCGCAGTCCTCCACGATTTGTTCGACCTCGGCCCAGGTGCAGGCGATCACGACCGCCGGCAGCAGCAGCTTTTCCTATTCCGGCACGAATGGCGTGGCCGCACAGACGCTCACCACCACGGGCGCCAGCGTGGCCGCACCGGGCCCCCAGCAATGGCTGGCAGCATCCAACCAGCAGACCACGATCACACAGATTGCCGACGCGCCCGGCTACCGCCTGCAGGCCATCGCCTGCACGGGCCAGGCACCCGGGGCCAGCGTGAGCTACAACACAACCGGCATGGCCAGTGGTGGGGTGCCTGCCCGTTCCGTTCTGTTCTCCAACGCGGGCAATGGCCGAAACGTGGTCTGCCGCTTCACCAACCAGCCGGTGGGCAACGGCGGTGCCTACTGGGACGGCAACGGCACCGCAGGGGATGGCACGGTGACGGGCGGGCCGGGCAGTTGGAACGCCACCAACACCAATTGGACAGATGTGAACGGTGCATCCAATGCCGTCTGGGCCGCCAACGGCGTGGCGACCTTCACCGGCAACGGCGGCTCGGTCACGGTGAGCGGCGCCCAGACCATCGGCGGTCTCTACTTCCAAGGGGCCGGCTACGCCGTGTCCGGCGCTACGTTGACGGGCGGACTGGCGAACAACCCGCTGACGGCGGACGCAGGCGTGAGCGCCATCGTGGGCAGCGTGCTGGCTGGCGGCACCCATGGTTTCAGCAAGGAGGGCGGAGGGACCATCACGCTGTCGGGCGCCAACACCTACACCGGCGCCACGGCGGTGAACGGCGGCACGCTGGCGATCACCGGGGGCTCGTATGCCACCTCTGCCTTCGCCATCGCCGCCAACGCCGTGATGGTGTTCAATTCCGGCACCGGCCTGATGGACATGCCCACCACCACCTTCAGCGGCGCCGGAACGCTGCGCAAGACGGGCACTGGCACGTTGCAGTGGGGCGGCAGCGCCGCCACGTTCTCACTGGGCGCCGGTTCGGCCATCGACGTGCAGAACGGCACATTCACCGGCGGCTCCAACGGCAACGAGGTCTGGACCAACAACAAGTCGGCGCTGACCGTCGCGGGCGGCGCCACCTTCCAGACCGTGGAGGCGGGCGTGATGGTCGATGCCCTGAACGGTGCCGGCTCGGTGGTGACGGGCTACTACCCGAGCTGGCCTGGTTCCGGCCTTACCGTGGGCGTGAACAACGGCGGCGGCACTTTCAGCGGCGTGATCTCCGACGGGCCCGGCGTCAACACGGCCACCAAGTCGCTGACCAAGACCGGCACCGGCACACAGATGCTGTCGGGCGCCAATACTTACACCGGCACCACCGTCGTCAATGGTGGCACCCTGCTGCTGGCGGCGGCGGCCAACACCAATGCGATCAACCCGTCCAGCGCAATGACGGTCGGCACGGGCGCCACGCTGTCCTTGGGCGCCAACGCCGCGCAGTCGCTGGCCTCGCTGGACGCCTCGGCCGGCAAGGTGGACCTGGGCAGCAGCGGCGCGCTCACGATCACCGGCAACAGCAGCATCGGCACGGTGGCCGGAACCGGCACCATCACCGTGACCGGCGGCACGCTGACGCTGCCGTCCGGCTTCGCCAACCCGGGCCTGAGCATCGTGCTCAAGGGTGGCGCCCTCGCACTGGGGGCGGGCCAGACCTATTCGGTCAGGGCGCTCACGGTGGACAGTACGGTGACCAACGCGGCGGTGGACATGTCTTCCGCCGGCACCGCCAGCCTCAGCGCCGGCACGCTCACGCTGAACAACGCGCTGGCCGTGACCCACTGGACGGTCGGCACCAGCCATGTGTATGCCAGCGGCATCGTTGGCAGCCGGGCGCGCGATACGGTCAACACCGCGCCACTGAACAAGGTCACGCTGGGCAGCAGCACGGCCAGCGCCACCTACTGGGCCTCGAGCACCAACGAACTGCTGGTGGCGGGGGCGCTGACGTACTGGGACGGCCCGGCCAGCAACACCAGCGCCGTGGAAGGGGGCAGCGGCACCTGGGACACGGGCAGCAACTGGACCACGAGCAGCGGCACGCCCAACGGCGTGTGGGCGGGCGGCACCAGCGTGGCCAACTTCACGGCCACGCCCGGAACCGTCGGTGTCACCGGAACGCGTGACATTGGCGGCTTGAACTTCGCACCCGCGAGCACCGCGTCGAACTATCTGATCCAGAACGGCACCCTGCGCGGTAACAGCGCCAGCAACCCCTTGACGGTGGCCAGCGGCGCCACGGCCACCATCGCCAGCGTCCTGGCTGGCAGCCCGACCACCAACGCCTTCAGCAAGGAGGGCGCCGGCACGCTGTTGCTGACGGGTGCCAACACGTACACGGGCAGCACCGCGGTCAACGGCGGCACGCTGCAGTTGGGCAACGGCGGCACGACGGGAAGCCTGGCCAGCACTGGCGCGAGCATCGCCGGCGGTGCCACGCTCGCCTATTACCGGGCCGATGCGTCGTACACCGTCCCAGGCACGCTGTCGGGTGCGGGCACGCTGGCGCTGCTGGGTACCGGCGTGGGCGGCGGTACCAGCGTCTACACCCTGGGCAATGCCGCAGCGACCACGCTGAGCGGCACCATCGCCGTGGGCAGTGGCGCCAAGCTGATGGCGGCCGGCAGCCTGGGCACCGCCACCATCGCGATGGCCGCCTACGGCACGTTGCACCTGACGGGCGGCACCATGGCCAATGCGGTGCAGGTGCAGGGGGACGGCTGGCGCGATGCCAGCGGCGCCTTTCTGGGCGCGCTGCGCTTCGAAGGCGGCGCGGTGCTGGCGGGCAATGTCACGCTGACGGGCAACGCACGGCTGGGCGCCTGGAATTCCTACGACAGCGGGACAATCAGCGGGGCCATCTCGGGCAACTACGGCCTGACGCGCTACACCGGCCAGGGAACGGTGGTGCTCAGCGGCACCAACACCTACGGCGGGGCGACGTCCGTGCTGTCGGGCCAGTTGGTCGCGGGCAGCAGTTCGGCACTCGGCAGCGCGGCCGCGGGAACCTCGGTGGGCAACGGGGCCACGCTGGCGCTGCAGGACAACATCGCCATCGCCGCCGAGCCGCTGTCGCTGAGCGGCGCCGGCTATGGCGGCAATGGCCGCCTCTGCGGCACCGGCGCGCTGTGCAATGCGAGCGGCAGCAACGGCTTCGGCGGGCCCGTCACGCTGGCCACCGCGGCAAGCATCGGGAGCGCCGCAGGCACGCTCACGCTGACAGGGGGTATTGCCGGCGGCACGGGCGGCCCCTTTGCGCTGAGCTTCGACGGCGCCGGCGCCACGGTGGTGAACAGCGCCATTGCCGCGAGCGTGTCGACGCTGACCAAGACGGGCAGCGGCACGCTCACGTTGGGCGCCGCCAACAGCTACGCCGGCGCCACCACGGTCAGCGCCGGCAAGCTGGTGACGGGCATCGACCGCGCGCTGCCGACCGGCAGCGCCGCGACGGTGGGCAACGGCGCGACGTTGAACCTGGCCGGCAGCGCGCAGCGGCTGGCGTCGCTGACGGCGGTGGGCACGGCGACGCTGGACCTGGGCAGCAACGGCACGCTCACGCTGACCAGCGGCACCAGCCAGTTGGCGGGCGCCAATGTGCAGGGCAGCGGCCGCATCGTGGTGAACACCGGCGCCACGCTGGTGCTGACCAGTGCGCTCGCCAGCGCCAACGTCGACGTCGAGCTGGCCGGCGGCACGCTGCAGCTGGGAGCCTATGCCCACCGCATCGGCACGCTGACGGTGTCGGCCAGCAGCAAGCTGGACTTCGACGCTGCCCAGTCGCGGCTGTGGGCGACCAACCTGGCGATGGCGGCGGGCGGTACCCAATCGCTGTCGGCCACCCATTGGACCCAGGGCACCAACGTTTTCCAGGCCAACCAAATCAATGGCACCGCCACGACCGCCCGCGACACGCTAGGGCTGGCGCCGCTGAACCGCATCGCCATGGGCAGCTTTGCCACCTCGGCCACGCTGTGGCGGCCGTCGGGCGCGCCAGTTCCCGACGAGATCACCGCCGGCCTCAGCCCAACGGTAACCGGCATGGTGTTCGACGACGGCGGGGCGCCCACGGTCGCGGGCAATACCGGCACGCCCAACGACGGCCTGCGTAACGGCGGCGAAGGCGGCGTGGCCGGCGCCACGGTGCGGCTGACGAACTGCGCGTCAACCGTCTACACCAGCACCACGACCGACGCGAGCGGTGCCTACGCGCTGCGCGTGCCGCTCCAGCAGATGGGCCAGACGCTGTGCGTGGCGGCCGCGCCGGCGCGGCCCGTGGACGGCACGGCCACCGGCGCCAACGCCAGCGGGACCGTGCTGCCCAGCGGCACGGCCACCACCGTCGGCGGACTGGCCTACACCTACACACGCGCCAGTCAGCAGGTGAGCTTCACCGCCCCGGCAGCGGGCGCGCTGGTGCTGAACTTCGGCCGTGTGCCACCGAGCACGCTGACGCCCGCCGCCAGCAGCCAGCAGAACGCGGCCCATACCCGCGCCGTGCATGCGCACGTCTTCACGCCCGGCACCGGCGGCACCCTGGCGGTGACGCTCGGTGCCACCACCACCACGCCCACGCCCGGCCTGCCCGGCTGGTCCGAGATCGCCTACCTGGACCCGGGCTGCACCGGCACCGCCCAGCCCAACGCCCAGCGGCTGTACCCATCCGGCGCGCCGCTGACCGTCGTCCAGGGCCAAGCCGTGTGCTTCGTGGTGCAGCAGCAGATTCCGGCGCAGGCCGCCAACGGCCATGCAAACGCGGTGCCCGTCACGGCCACACTGAGCTTCGGCAACGCGTCCCCGGCCCTGTCGGCCACCTACACCGCCACGGACACGACCACCGCCAGCAGTTCCGCGGTGCGCCTGAACAAGGAGGTGCGCAACATCACCCAGGGTGGCACCTTCGGCACAACCAACCAGGCCAGGAGCGGCGACGTGCTCGACTACCGCATCACCTACACCAACGCCACCACCGGGGTGGTGCGCAATTTCGTGGTCAACGACGCCACGCCGCCCTACACCACCTTCCAGGGCGCGACGGCCGCCAGCACGCCCACGGACCTGGGCAGTTGCACCAAGGTAACGCCGGCCAACTTGCCGCCCGCACCTACCGCCGGATGCGCGACGAGCCAGGCCGCGGGCGGCAGTGGCCTGCTGCAGTGGCTCTTTACCGGGACACTGCCAGCAGGCGCGAGCGGGTCGGTGGGCTATCAGGTGAAGGTGGACTGACAGGCGCCAGTACACACGCCGCTGCGCCTTCGCCATCAACAGTCCGTCCGCACCTACGTCACGACAGGCGTGGGTCTTGTGGGGATTCGCCCGCCATCTATTTAGGGTTGCGGCCGAAAGTGGCCGCTGGACACCACATGGACGCCCCGTCCGACCGTGGAACGCCTTGCCCCTGCGGCCAGAGGTGCAACATGATCAACTGGTTTGCCTTCATTCTGGGCGCGATTTCGGGCACGACGCTGAGTTGCCTGGTGGCCGCGTTGTGCATGACCCGCAGACGCACTGCAGCCGACACGGATGCTGAGCCGCCCCGCCACTAGTGTCCTGTCGCAAAAATAAGTTGCATGGATATTGCATGTGTCCCGGTGCATTGATACCCGGAGGTGACCATGCATGTACGAGCAGATGCAGCCATCGAACTGACGCGGGAACAGCGAGTCGAACTTGAACGAGTTGCGCGCTCACGGCGTACGCCACAAGCGGTCGCGCTGCGCGCCCGGATCGTTTTGTTGACAGCCGCCGGACTGGGTCCTGGGCAGGTGGGTGACCAACTCGGTGTTTCGCAACCGACGGTGCGTAAGTGGCGCGCGCGATATGTGGAGGACGGGCTGGCAGGGCTGCGCAGCGAACCACGCCCTGGTCGCCCGAGATCGCTGGACGATCAACGCGTCGCCGATCTGCTCAACCAGGCGCTGCAGACGCGTCCTGCCAAGCAGACGCACTGGAGCGTGCGCAGCTTTGCGGCCGAGGCCAATATCAGCAAGGACATGGCGCACCGCCTGTTGCGTGCCGCCAGCATTGCCCCACACCGCTCGCGCAGCTTCAAGCTGTCCAACGACTCGGCCTTCGTAGAGAAGGTGCGCGACATCACCGGGCTGTACCTGAACCCGCCCGATCACGCGCTGGTGCTGTGCGTGGACGAGAAGAGCCAGATCCAGGCATTGGAGCGCACCCAGCCCGTGCTGCCCATGGGGATGGGTTACGTCGAGGGCATCACGCATGACTATGTCCGCCATGGAACGACAACCCTGTTCGCCGCCCTCGATGTGGCCAATGGGCAAGTGATCTCGCGCGTTCGAGCACAACATCGGCATCAGGAGTTTCTGGACTTCCTGCGGCAGATCGACAAGCAGACGCCGCCTGAGCTGGATCTGCACCTGATCGTGGACAACTACGTGACGCATAAGCATGCCAAGGTCAAGGCATGGCTTGCGCGCAATCCCCGCGTGCATCTGCACTTCACGCCCACCTATAGCTCGTGGCTCAACCAGGTCGAACGCTGGTTCGCGCTGATCACCGAGCGGGCCATTCGCCGAAATTCGTTCAACAGTGTGCGCGAGCTCAAGCAGCAGATCGAGTTGTTCGTGCAGCGTTACAACGCCGACGCCTCGCCGTTCCAATGGGTCGCAACCGCCGATTCAATACTGCAAAAAATCGTACGCATTGCGAAACGTATTTCTGCGACAGCACACTAGATGTCGAGTTGCAATAGGTTGTTCCCACAAAGGCGGGAGGCTGGGGGGTTGTGCCCCAGAGCGCAGTGCGGGCGCTCGCAGTTGTAGTAGCGCAGGAAAGCTGGCAGCCAAGCGGTGCGCTCGGCACTGTTGGCCCAGGTGCGTCCATAGGCCCATTCGCGCAGACAGGTCTGAATGAAACGCTCGGCCTTGCCGTTGGTCTGGGGGCGGTAAGGCCGGGTGAAGGTGTGCTTGATGCCCAGCGCCTGACTGGTCTTGGCGAACAGCCGCGAGCGATACGCCGAGCCGTTGTCGGTGATCAGCCGCTTGATCTTCACACCCAACTGCTCGTAATGCGCCACGGCCGCCAGCAGGAAGCTCACCGCCGA
>NZ_LDSL01000059.1 GCF_001476815.1 Pseudacidovorax intermedius
CCACCGGCCGCTCCTGCGAAGATCCGTGGGTGGTCGCTTCCAGCCTGATCGGCGCGACGCGGCAACTCAAGTTCCTGGTGGCCGTGCGGCCCGGTCTGCACCAGCCCTCGCTGGCCGCGCGCATGGCGGCCACCTTCGACCGGCTGAGCGGCGGCCGGCTGCTGATCAACCTGGTGACCGGTGGCGACCGGGCGGAGCTGGCGGCCGACGGTGTCTTCCTCGACCACGCCGAGCGCTATGCGCAGTCGGCCGAGTTCATCCGCGTGTGGCGCGAGATCGTGACGCGCAGCCACGAAGGCGAGGCGGTCGACTTCGACGGCCGCTACCTGCAGGTGCAGGGCGCGCGGCTGCTGTTCCCGCCGGTGCAGCGGCCGCACCCGCCGGTGTGGTTCGGCGGCTCGTCCGAGCCGGCGCATGCGCTGGCGGCCGAGCAGGTCGAGCGCTACCTCACCTGGGGTGAGCCGCCCGCCGAGGTGGCGCGCAAGCTGGCCGACGTGCGCGCCCGCGCCGAGCGGCTGGGCCGCCGGGTGGACTTCGGCATCCGGCTGCATGTGATCGTGCGCGAGACCGAGGACGCGGCCTGGCATGCCGCCGACGCGCTCATCAGCCGCGTGGACGACGCCACCATTGCCAAGGCGCAAGAGGCCTTGTCCCGCATGGATTCCGAAGGCCAGCGCCGCATGGCCGCGCTGCACCGCGGCGGCGCCAGCCGCAGCCGCGCGGCGCTGGAGATCAGCCCCAACCTGTGGGCCGGCGTGGGCCTGGTGCGCGGCGGTGCGGGTACGGCGCTGGTGGGCAATCCGCAGCAGGTGGCCGAGCGCATCCGCGAGTACGCCGACCTGGGCATCGACGCCTTCATCTTCTCCGGCTATCCGCACCTGGAAGAGGCCTACCGCTTCGCCGAGCTGGTGTTCCCGCTGCTGCCGCGCGCCGTGCGGCAGCGGCTGCAAGGGCAGGGCGCGGCCGCCAATGGCCCCATCGGCGAGGTGGTCGCCAACGTGGACGCGCCATCGCGCCTGCGTGCCCAGAGTTGAACGACGCACAAAAAAACCATGACTTCCCAAGCCCAGACCCTCGCCGCGCCTGCGGCCCTGCCATCCGCCGACGAGGCTGATGCCGATCCCGGCCGGTGGCGGCCGTTCCTTCTCGGCGTCGGCCAGCGGCTGCTGCCCTGGGTCGTGCCGGTGCTGCTGGTGGCGGCCTGGCAGGCGGCGTCCTCGCTCGGCTGGCTGTCGGCGCGCGTGCTGCCGGCGCCGGTGGACGTGCTGCGCGCCGCCTGGCAGCTCACGGCCTCCGGCGAGCTGTGGACGCATGTGAAGGTGAGCGCCGGCCGCGCGCTGGCGGGCCTGGCCGTCGGCGGCGGGCTGGGCCTGGCGCTGGGGCTGCTGACCGGCTCGGTGCGCTTCTTCGAGACGCTGCTCGACTCCACCATTCAGATGGTGCGCAACATCCCGGCGCTGGCGCTGATTCCGCTGGTGATCCTGTGGTTCGGCATCGACGAGTCGGCCAAGCTCTTCCTCATCAGCGTGGCGGTGTTCTTTCCGATCTACCTCAACACCTTCCACGGCATCCGCAACGTCGATCCGCAGCTGATCGAGATGGGCCGCACCTATGGCCTGTCGCGCTGGCAGCTGTACCGGCAGGTGATCCTGCCCGGGGCGCTGTCGTCCATCCTGGTGGGGCTGCGCTTCTCGCTCGGGCTGATGTGGGTGATCCTGATCGTGGCCGAGACCATCTCGGCGCAGGCGGGCATCGGCTACCTGACGATGAACGCACGGGAGTTCCTGCAGACCGACGTGGTGCTGGTGGGCATCCTGCTCTATGCGCTGCTGGGCAAGGTGGCGGACCTGCTGGCACGGGGCCTGGAACGCTGGTGGCTGCGGTGGCACCCGGGGTACCAGTGAGCGCCGTACCGCATCGCTGCGCGCGGCCAGGCTCGCACAGGCTGGGTCCTGCGCGCCTCTCTCTCGTGGAAGCGCTGGGTCCTGAGCCCCTCTCCCCTCGCGGGAGAGGGGTTGGGGAGAGGGGGCTGCCAGCGTGCCCGGCGAGCTTCGGTGGCGGCGGGAGACACCCTCTCCCCAGCCCTCTCCCGCGAGGGGAGAGGGAGCCACACCGGGGTTGCCGGCACGCCGTACGCCGAAGCCGAAGCCGAAGCCAGAGCCAGAGCCAGAGCCAGAGCCAGAGCCAGAGCCAGAGCCAGAGCCAGAGCCAGAGCCAGAACCAAACCATCGATCACCGACATGACCACTGACTCCATCATCCGCCGCCGCACCGCCCTGGGCCTCATCGGCGCCCTGGCCGCAGGTCCGGTGCTGGCCCAAGGCGCTGCGCCCCAGACCGTGCGCATCGGCTACCAGAAGTCCTCCACCCTGTTCGCCGTGCTGCGGCTGCAGGGCACTCTGGAGCGGGCCTTCGCGCCGCTGGGCCTCAAGCCCACCTGGCACGAGTTCACCAGCGGCCTGCCGCTGCTGGAGGCGCTGAACCTGGACAACGTGGACCTGAGCGCCGACGTGGCCGACACCGTGCCGGTGTTCGCGCAGGCGGCCGGTGCGCAGCTGACCTTCGTGGCGCAGGAGGCGCCGTCGCCCGCCGCCCAGGCCATCGTGGTGCGGGCCGACTCGCCACTGCGCACCGTGGCCGACCTGCGCGGCAAACGCGTGGGCTTCGCCAAGGCGGCCGGCGTGCACTACCTGCTGATCGCGGCACTGGCCAAGGCCGGCCTGGGCTTCCAGGACATCGAGCCCGCCTACCTCAGCCCGGCCGATGGCCGGGCCGCCTTCGAGCGCGGCGCCATCGACGCCTGGGTCGTGTGGGACCCCTTTCTCTCCGCCGCGCAGATCCAGTCCGGCGCGCGCGTGCTGGCCGACGGCACGGGCCTGGCCTCGTACCAGCGCTACTACCTGGCCGCCACGCGCTTCGCCCGGGCGCGGCCCGAGGCGCTGGCCGTGGTCTTCGCCGAGCTGGAGAAGGCCGGCCGCTGGGTCAAGGCCCAGCCGCGAGAGGCCGCGGCGCTGCTCGCGCCCTTCTGGGGGCTCGATGCCGCCATCGTCGAGCAGGCCAACGCCCGCCGCAGCTATGCCGTGCGCGCCGTCACCCGCGAACGGCTGGCCGAGCAGCAGCGCATCGCCGATGCCTTCCTGGCCGAAAAGCTGCTGCCCCGGCGCGTGGACGCGCTGGCCGTCGATCTCTACAAACCAGGAGCCGCCGCATGAGCACCGTGTTGGAACAACAGTCCCCGCCCGCCATCGGCCCCGCCGGCGTGGCGCTGAATGCCCGCAACCTGGGCAAGCGCTATGGCGCGCGCGAGGTGCTGCGCCAGCTGCAGCTGCAGGTGGCGCCGGGCGAATTCGTCGCCATCGTCGGCCGCAGCGGCTGCGGCAAGAGCACGCTGCTGCGGCTGGTGGCGGGGCTGGAATCGGCGAGCAGCGGCCAGCTGGCCATCGACGGCCGCGCCATCGGCGGCCTGCACGACGACACCCGCATCATGTTCCAGGAGGCGCGGCTGCTGCCCTGGAAGCGCGTGCTCGACAACGTCACGCTGGGACTGCCGGCCGCAGCCCGGGAGCGGGGCCGCGAGGTGCTGGCCCAGGTCGGCCTGGCCGAGCGGGCCGAGGAATGGCCGGCGCGCCTGTCCGGCGGCCAGCGCCAGCGCGTGGCCCTGGCGCGTGCGCTGGTGCACCACCCGCGCCTGCTGCTGCTGGACGAGCCGCTGGGTGCGCTCGACGCGCTGACCCGCATCGAGATGCACCGCCTGATCGAGCGCCTGTGGCAGCGCCACCGCTTCACCGCGCTGCTGGTCACGCACGACGTGCAGGAGGCCGTGGCCCTGGCCGACCGCGTGATCCTGATCGAGGACGGCCGCATCGCGCTGGACGTGCGCGTCGACCTGCCGCGCCCGCGCGCGCAGGGCGAGCCGGCCTTCGCCGCGCTGGAAAAACGCATCCTCGACCGCGTGCTGCAGAAGCCCGGGGACGAGTCGCAGCCACCCGCCGCCAACGACCCGCTCGCGCAGACGCCCGCCCACGCGCTGCGCTGGGCCGTGTGAGGTGGCCCGTGCCTGCCGTTGCCGCCGCGTCCGCTGTTCGCCGTTCGGCAGAGCCAGCGCCAACGTTGGGGCAGAGCCGCCGCCACCGTTCGGGCTGAGCCAATTCCGCCGTTCGGGCTGAGCTTGTCGAAGCCCCTGCAACGCGCTTCGACAGGCTCAGCGTGAACGGGCGCTGACCCATTGAACGCGCCGATTTCTGGTCGGCCGACCCGGTTTCTTCCGTTCCGCTTCCCGCTTCACTTTCGCTGCTTTCTGTTTTCTGTTGTCTGTCACCCACCCAAAGGAGCTTTTCATGTCCATCCAGGCCATCAACGTCCGCAACCAGTTCAAGGGCAAGGTCCGCGAGATCATCCGCGGCGACGTCGTCTCCGAAGTCGACGTCGAGACGCCCTGGGGCGTCGTCACGTCCGTCATCACCACCCGCTCGGTCGACGAGCTGCAGCTGCGCGTCGGCTCGGACGTGGTGGCGCTGGTGAAGTCGACCGAGGTGTCGATCGCCAAGCTCTGAGCGCCCTCCGGCGCCGGCGGGCGGGGGCCGGCGTCAGTACGACTTCGGCAGTCCCAGCGCCTTTTCGGCGATGAAGTTCAGCACCATCTGCGGACTGACCGGCGCGATGCGCGGGATGTAGCTCTCGCGCAGCAGCCGCTCCACGTGGTACTCCCTGGCGTAGCCCATGCCGCCCAGGGTGAGCACCGCGTTCTGGCAGGCGTCGTGTGCCGCCTCCGCCGCCAGGTACTTGGCGGCATTGGCCTCCTGGCCGCAGGGCTGGCCGGCGTCGTAGAGCGTCGCGGCCTTGAACACCATCAGCTCGGCCGCTTCCAGGTTCATCCAGGCGCGCGCCAGCGGATGGGCCACGCCCTGGTTCTGGCCGATGGGCCGGCCGAACACCACCCGTTCCTTCGCATAGTCGGCGGCAATGCGCAGCGCCGCCCGGCCGATGCCGATGGCCTCGGCGGCGATCAGGATGCGCTCCGGGTTGAGCCCGTGCAGGATGTATTCGAAGCCCCGGCCTTCCTCGCCGATGCGGTCGGCCTCGGGCACCGTCAGGCCGTCAATGAAGAGCATGTTGGAATCCACCGCGGCGCGGCCCAGCTTGTGGATCTCGCGCACCTCCACGGCCGTGCGGTCCAGCGCGGTGTAGAACAGCGTCAGCCCTTCGGTGGGTTTGCGCACCTGATCCAGTGGCATGGTGCGCGCCAGGATCAGCATGCGGTCCGCCACCTGCGCGGTAGAGATCCAGATCTTGCGGCCCGACAGCCGGTAGCCGCCGTCGGGCTGCCGCTGCGCGCGGGTGCTCAGGCGCGTCGTGTCCAGCCCGGCGTCGGGCTCGGTCACGGCGAAGCAGGCCTTCTCGGTGCCCGCGATCAGCGGCGGCAGGAAGCGCTGGCGCTGGGCCTCGCTGCCGAACACCACCACCGGGTTGAGGCCGAAGATGTTCATGTGGATGGCCGAGGCGCCCGACATGGCCGCGCCCGATGCGCTGATGGTGCGCATCATCAGCGCCGCCTCGGTGATGCCCAGGCCCGCGCCGCCCTGGGCCTCGGGCATGGCGATGCCCAGCCAGCCGCTGCGCGCCACGGCGGCGTGGAAGGCATGCGGGAATTCGGCACGCTCGTCCTGGCTGCGCCAGTAGTCGAGCGGGAAGTCCTCGCACAGCCGTTCGATGGCGGCCTGCAGCGTGCGCTGGTCGTCGTTGAGGCTGAAGTTCATGCCGCGGTCTCCGGGAATGGGCGGGGCTGGGCAGTGACGCCCTGGGCGATCAGGGCCGCCACCGCCGCGTCGTCCAGGCCGGCTTCGCTCAGCACCTCGGCACTGTGCTCGCCCAGGCGCGGCGCATGGCGGTGGATGCCGGCGGGCGTGGCGCCATAGCGCCCCACGGCGGCGGGCGTGCGGATGCGGCCTTCGGATGGATGGTCCATCTGCGCGAAGAAGTCGACCGCCTGCAGGTGCGGGTCGTGCAGCAGCGATTCGACGGTGTGCAGCCGCGCCACCGGCACGTCGGCCTGCGCCAGCAGGGCGCACCATTCGTCGCTGCCGCGGGTGGCCATCACCTCGGCCACGAAGGCATAGACCTCGCCGATGCGGGCGGCGCGGGCACCGTGGTCGCGGAAGAGCGGCGCGTCCTTCAGTTCGGGCCGGCCGATGGCGTCGAAGAAGGCGCGCCAGTGCTTGTCGTTGTAGATCAGCACGCTGAGGTAGCCGTCGGCGGTGCGGTAGGGCCGGCGGTGCGGTGCCAGCAGGCGTGCGTAGCCCATCGGGCCCTCGGCCGGGGCGAAGCTCTCGCCGCCCAGGTGGTCGCCCATCACCAGCTGCGCCAGTGCCTCGAACATCGGCACCTCCACCGCCTGGCCCCGGCCGGTGCGCTGCGCATGCAGCACCGCGGCCAGCAGCGCGATGGCCGCCTGCAGGCCCACCGCGCGGTCGGCCAGGGTGACGGGTGCGTAGCGCGGCGCGTCGCCGCCCTGGCGGGCGTAGAGCATGGGCAGGCCGGCCGCGCCCTGGATCAGGTCGTCGTAGGCCGGCTTGCCGGCGTAGGGCCCGGCTTCGCCGTAGCCGAGGCAGCCCAGGTAGACGATGCGTGGGTTGCGCGCAGCCACGGCCGCGTAGTCCAGCCCCAGCCGGGCCATGGCCTTGGGGCGGGTGTTGTAGATGAGCGCGTCGCAGCCCTCGGCGAGCTTCAGGCAGGCGTCGCGGCCGGCCGGCTGCTTCAGGTCCAGCACCACCGAGCGCTTGTTGCGGTTCAGGTGCAGCGACATGGCGCCCATGCCCGGGTTGCGCATGGGGCCGACGGCGCGCAGGTTGTCGCCGCCGGGCGGCTCGACCTTGATGACGTCGGCGCCCAGGTCGCCCAGCGTCTGGGTGGCGTAGGGCCCCAGCACCACCGCCGTCAGGTCCAGGATGCGCAGGCCCTGGAGCGGGCCGGTGGGTCGTGCGCTCGCCATCGCGCTCATTCGGGCCGGATGCCGGCCGCCTGGATCAGCTGGCGCCATTTGGCGAGTTCGCTGCTGGTGAAGGCGGCAAAGGCCTCGGGCGTGCTGCCGAAAGCATCGAAGCCGAGCTTGGCGCTGCGCTCGCGGAAGCCCTGGCTGTCCGCGATGGCGGCGAGCGCCTGGTTGAGCTTCTGCACGATGGGCCGCGGTGTGCCGGCGGGCGCGTAGATGCCGTTCCAGGACGTGATGTCGAAGCCTTTCAGCTCCGGCGTGTCCGCCATCGGCGGCAGTTGGGGGAATAGCTGCGTGCGCTCCTTGGTGGTGACTGCCAGCGGGCGCAGCTTGCCGGCCTCCACCATGGCCAGGCCGGCCGCCGTGTCCACGAACATCATCGAGACCTGGCCGCCCACCACGTCGGCAATGGCCGGCGGCGTGCTCTTGTAGGGCACGTGCAGCATGTCCAGGCCCGCCATGCGGGCGAAGGTTGCTCCGGAGACGATGCCCGTGCTGTTGCCGCTGGCGTAGGTCAGCTTGCCGGGATGGGTGCGGCCGTAGGCGATGAGCTCGGCCACGGTCTTCACCGGCAGCGCCTGGTTGACCACCAGCATGAAGGGCAGGTTGCCCATGCGGCTGACCGGCGTGAAGTCCTTCACCGGGTCGTAGGGCAGGCTCTTCATCAGGCTCGGGTTGGCCGAGTGCGTGGTGTTGGTGGTGACGAAGAGGGTGTAGCCGTCGGGCGGCGCCTTGGCCACGGCCTCGGCCGCGATGATGCCGTTGGCGCCGGCCTTGTTGTCCACCACGGTGGGCGTCTTGAGTGCATCGCCCAGCGCCTGCGCGATCAGGCGCGCCACCGCGTCGGTGCCGCTGCCGGCGGCGAAGGGCACCACCAGGCGGATCGGCTGCTTCGGATAGCCGTCGGCGGAGGCAGCGGTCTGCGCGGCGGCCGGCAGCGCTGCGGTGGCGGCCAGGCCGAGCGCCAGGGCCAGCAGCCCGCGGCGCTGGGAGGAGGGAACGGTGTTCATGCGGGTGTCTCCTGCGTGTGAAGGGGCGCCCTCAGTGGCCGGCGGTGTTGCTGGCGGCCGGGCGGATCACGCGGTCCGCCCGCTCCTCGTAGGGCGGGCTGTAGATCACCAGCACGCGCACCGGCTCCTCGCTCACCACGGTGAAGGTGTGCATCTGGTCGGCCGGAAAGAAGCAGCAGTCGCCCGGCCCCATCTCCTGGCGCTGGCCGGCCACCTCGGCCACCGCGCGGCCCTGCAGCAGGTAGCAGACCTGCTCGATGCCCGGATGCGCATGGGGCAGGGCGCCCTTGCCCTTCTGGATGTGGCCGACCAGCACCTCGAGCTGGCGCGCACCCACGGTCTCGGGACCGATGAGCCGCTTGTTCAGCGTGCCGACGTGATTGGCGGGGTGGTAGCCGGGAATGTCCGATTCGCGCACGAAGTAGCGCGCCCCGGTGGCGGTGGGCGTGGTCATGGGCCGTGTCTCCTGTCTCGTTTTGTCGTGTGGTCGTGCGGACGCGCAGGCCGTCCGTGGACCGACTGTGCGGCGGGGCGCCATATCCGTCCAATACCTGTTTGGTCTCTGGCAAGACAGAATCGGTCTCACCATGGTCTCCAGCCGCCTGCTTCGCCAGTTCGTCGCCGTCGCCGAAGAACTCCACTACGGCCGCGCTGCCGCGCGGCTGCACATGGCCCAGCCGCCGCTGAGCCAGAGCATCAAGCGGCTGGAGGCGCTGGTGGGCGTGCAAATGCTCAACCGCTCGCGCCATGCGGTGGAGCTGACGGCCGCCGGCCAGGTCTTCCTGGCCGAGGCGCGCGACCTGCTGGCGCGCGAGGCGAAGGCGGTGGAAGCGGCGCGGCGCGCGGCCGAGGGCGTGGCGGGCCGCGTGACCATCGGCTTCGTGGGCTCCATCAGCTACGAGCTGCTGCCGCGCATCCTGCTGGGCTTCCGCGCCCGCTTTCCCGGCTTCGACATCGACCTGGTGGAGCAGACCTCCACCGAGCAGATCGACGGCCTGCTGGCCGGCCGGCTGGACGTGGGCCTGCTGCGCCCGCCGGTCAACAACGCGGCCGACCTGCAGATGCGGGTGATCCACCGCGAACGCTTCGTGGCGGTGCTGCCGCGCGGCCACCGGCTGGCGCGGGCGCGCGCGGTGCGCTTGGCGCAGCTGGCGGACGAATCATTCATGACCTTCCCGGCCGACCGCATCCCGGGCCTGCACAGCAAGTTCCTGCTGGCGTGCGCGGATGCCGGCTTCAGCCCGCGCACCGTGCTGCAGGCCTGGCAGATGCCGAGCATGGTGTCGCTGGTGGCGGCGGGCTTCGGCGTGGCGCTGCTGCCGGCGCAGGCCTGCAGCCTGCCGCACCCGGGCGTGGTCTACAAGCCCATCGGTGACGACTCCGGCCACCTGGCGCTGGAGATCGCGGCCTGCTGGCATCCTGCCAACCGGTCGGCGGGTGCGCGCAACCTTCTGTCGCTGCTCACGGCGCCGACAGGGGCTCCCACAGCCGCACGCTGAAGTCCGCATCGCGCACGTCCCGCGCAAAGCGCTGCATCACCAGCGGGTCGTGCCCCGGCACGATCAGCGCCGCGTCCGACGCCCAGGCACCGACGCGGCCGAAGGCCTCCAGGCTCTGGTCCGGCCGGTAGACGATGGGGAAGGGCGAGCCCTTGTCGCGGTTGGCGTAGTAGTGGAAGAGGTCCGAGGCGAGCACCACCCAGCCCGCCGCGGTGTGCACCTGCACCACCTGCAGCCCGGCCGTGTGGCCGCCCACCCAGCGCAGGCGGATGCCGGGGCGCAGTTCCGCGTCGCCGTCGACCACGTGCACCCGCTGGTCGAACAGGTGGCCCACCATGGCATGCACGTCCCGCTGCTCGTAGGCCAGGCGGAAGAAGCTGTGGCACATGTACTTGCCGGTGGTGAAGCCCAGCTCCTTCTCCTGCACCCAGAAGGTGGCGCGCGGGTAGGTGGCCGTGGCGCCGGCGTGGTCGTAGTGCAGGTGGGTGATGACCACGTCGTCCACCTCGGCGGCCTCGACGCCGAGCCGGGCCAGGCCCTGTTCGGGCGGGCGCAGCATCTCGCGGCCGCGGCGGGCGGCGGCCTGGGCGTCGAAGCCGGTGTCCACCACCACGTGGCGGCCGTCGGCGCACTTGATCAGCCACACGAAATAGTCCATGGGCATCGGCGCCTGCGGGTCGGCGGGCGCCTCGATGAAGTTCTGCGCCGCCACGCGCTGGTGGTGGCCGTAGCGGATGGCATACACCTCGTGCTGCACGGCACAGGCGGGGCGGGGATCGTCGGTCATGGCGCGCAGTGTGCAGCGCATGCCGGGCCGCGGCCACCGGGGAAGTCCTGTATGACAATCGTACGAAACTGGTAGATCATCAGACAAACCTCATCCGCGGTGCGTGTCCGTCGCGCCGCATCGCAGCATGGACCTCCAACACCTCTTCAACGTCCGCGGCCAGGGCGCCATCGTCACCGGCGGGGCCAGCGGCATCGGCCTGGCCATGGTCGAAGCGCTGGCCAGCCAGGGCGCGCACGTGACCATCCTCGACATGGACGCCGCCGGCATCGACCGCGAGGTGGACCGCCTGGCCGCCCAGGGGCTGAGCGTGCGCGGCCGTGTGCTGGACGTGACCGACCGCCCGGCGGTGGACGCCGCCTTCGACGAAGCCGCGGCGGCGCATGGCCTGGACATCGTGTTCGCCAATGCCGGCATCGATCCCGGCCCCGGCTTCATGGCCTTTTCCGACCGCGGCCAGCGGCTGCCCGAGCATGCCATCGAGCACTACAGCGACGAGCGCTGGCACCGCGTCGTCGGCGTGAGCCTGGATGCGGTGTTCTACGCCATCCGGGCGGCGGCGCGCCTGATGAAGCCGCAGGGGCGGGGTGGGCGCATCGTGGTCACCACCTCCATCTCGGCCGTCCGGCCGGCGCCCGGCGTGGGCATGGCCTACATGGCGGCCAAGTCGGGCGCAGCGCATCTGGTGCGCACGGCGGCGCTGGAGCTGGCGCGCGACCGCATCCGCGTCAACGCCATCGCGCCCGGCCCCTTCGTCACGCACATCGCCAACGGCCGCATGCAGGATCCGGCCGTGCAGGCGGCGCATGCGAAGCTGGTGCCGCTGGGCCGCATGGCGAGCACGGAGGAGATCAAGGGCCTGGCGCTGTTCCTGGCCTCGGAGGCGTCGAGCTTCGTGACCGGCGAACAGGTCGTGATCGACGGCGGCGCCTCGCTGGGCGCCGTGGACTGAGCCTTCACCTGCTCAGCCGCCGCTCGCGGCCTGCGGCGCGGCCCGCTCCAGCAGCCGCAGCGCCAGCGCGCCGGCGTTCTGCACGTGCCTGTGCGCCGCGGCCTGCGCGGCGATCGGGTCGCGCTTCTTGACCGCCTTCAGCAGTTGGCGGATCTCGGCGATGCTGTGCCGCGCGCGGTCGGGGTCGGACAGGGTCATGTTGCGCAGCTGGCTGGCGCGCAGCTGGATGCTGCGCAGCATCGACGCCGCCAGGTCGTGGTCGGCGCCGCCCATGAGGGCTTCGTAGAAGGCACGCTTGGCGTCGAGCAGCCCGCTGCCGCTGTCGTAGGCCTCGGCCAGCGTCTCCACCGCCTGTTCCAGCGCCGCCAGGTGGGCCGAGCTGGCCAGCCGCGCGAAACGCTCGGCCAGCAGGCCTTCGAGCATGGCGCGCATCTCGTAGATCTCGCGCGCATCGCGCAGGCCGATGGTGCTCACCACCACGCCGCGGTTGGGCACGCTGGTGACGATGCCGTCGTTCTCCAGCTCGCGCAGTGCCTCGCGCAGGCAGGTGCGCGACACGCCCATCAATTCGCACAACTCCCGTTCCACCAGCCGTTCGCCGGGCAGGTAGCGGCCTTCGGCCACGGCATCGCGCACGGCGCTCACCACCTGCTGGCGCAGGGGCGCCGCGGCGGCGGCGATGCGGACGATGGGCGAGGGGCGGGCGGTGGAAGGCGCGGTCGGCACGGGCGGTGGGCGAAGGGAACGCATCGGCCGAGGATAGCGCCGCATGGCCCCGCGCGCGCCGACCCGAGGGAAAACGCTGTACGACGATCAATGTTGGATTGACATACTGTCGTACAAAACTGGAACCAAGGAACACGCATGAGCGACAACACACCGGGCGCCGCGCAGGCCGCCGACCGCAACGGATTTCCCGCCCCGGGCCAGAGCCCGTTGTTCGACCAGGGCCTGGCGCTGCGCAAGGCCGTGCTCGGCGATGCCTACGTCGACAAGTCGATCCAGGCCGCGGACGACTTCACCCGCCCGCTGCAGAAGATGATCACCGAGTGGTGCTGGGGCGAGGCCTGGGGCAACCCGGCGCTGCCGCACAAGACGCGCAGCATGCTCAACATCGCCATGCTGACCGCGCTCAACCGCAAGGAAGAGCTCAAGCTGCACGTGCGCGGCGCCATCACCAACGGCGTGAGCGTGGAGGAGATCCAGGCCGTGCTGCTGCAGGCCTGCATCTACTGCGGCGTTCCCGCGGCGCTGGACAGCACCAAGGCCGCCCGCGAGGTGCTCAAAGAGATCGGGGCCATCGAATGACACGGCCGGTCGGCTTCATCGGCCTGGGCACCATGGGCGAGCCCATGGTCGCCACGCTGCGCCGCGCCGGCGTGGCGGTGCTGGGCTTCGACGTGCGGCCCGAGGCCGCGCAGCGCCTGGCGGCGGATACGGGCATGGAGGCGGCCGACAGCGCCGCCAGCGTGTTCGCGCGCTGCCGCGAGGTGATCGCCATGGTGCCCACCAGCGCCCACCTCGAGGAGATGCTCTTCGGCGAGGGCGGCGCGGCCCCGTCGGCCACGCCGGGCACGCTGCTCGTCGACATGAGCTCCGGCGAGCCCTCCGCTACGCGGCGCATCGGCGAGCGCCTGGCCGCGCAGGACGTGGGCATGGTCGACGCGCCGGTCTCGGGCAACGTGGTGCGTGCGCGCAAGGGCGACCTGGCCATCATGCTCGGCGGCAGCGACGCCGACTGCGAGCGCGCCAGCGCCGTGCTGCAGCCGATGGCGCGTGCCATCTTCCGCACCGGCGCGCTGGGCAGCGGCCAGGCCATGAAGGCGCTCAACAACCTGGCCTCGGCCGCCGGCTTCTGGATCGCCAGCGAGGTGCTGGCCATCGGCCGCAAGGCGGGGCTGGACCCGGTCGTGATGCTCGACGTGCTCAATGCCTCCACCGGCTCGAACAACAGCACCCAGAACAAGTTCAAGCCCTTCGTGCTCTCGGGCAACTACCAGGGCAACTTCCTGCTGCCGCTGATGGTGAAGGACCTGGGCATTGCCGCCGGCCTGGCCCGCGAGACCGAGGCCGACGCGCCCCTGGCCACGCAGGTGCTGGCGCTGTGGCAGCAGGCCCTGCAGGCCCTGGGCCCCACGGCCGACCACACCGAGGTGGCCCGCCTGGTGGCCGAGCGCAGCCACACGCAGCTGCATTGAGCACATGCCCGAGCCCATGAACGAACGACTGGACCATCTCCAGGCCGCCATCGCGGCCGACGTGGCGCGCGGCCACTACCACGGCGCCGTCATCCGCATCGGCCGCGGCGGCCGGCTCGACCTGGAGGCCGCCATCGGCTTCCAGGACGCCGCGCACCAGAAGCCGCTGGCCGCCGACGCGGTCTTCAGCCTCTTTTCGCTGACCAAGGCCTTCACCAACCTGCTGGTGCTGCGCGCCGTGGAGCGGGGCCAGCTGGCCCTGACCCTGCGCGTGGCCGACGTCATCCCCGAATTCCAGGGCGCCCCGCGCGACCGCGCCACGCTCTACCACCTGCTGACCCACACCGCCGGCATGCCCGGCGTGTGGACGCCCAAGCCCGACATGTTCGAGGACGACCTGGGCGAGCTGCTGCAGGCCGTGTGCGAGAACGTGCACGGCATCGTCGAGCCCGGCGCGCGCTGCGACTACGCGCCGGTGGTCAACCACGTGCTCATGGGCGAGCTGCTGCGCCGCACCGACCCGCAGGGCCGCGCCTTCCGCGACATTGCCCGCGAGGACCTGTTCGCGCCCCTGGGCATGCACGACACCTCGCTCGGTGTGCGGCCCGACCTGCGTGCGCGCAAGGTGGTCCCGGACATCCGCGGCGTGGTGCCCATCCCCGTGCGCGGCCGCCACCAGCCGGGCCGCCACAGCCTGTTCGAGGAAGAAGTGAACGACGCCGCCCACGTCGGCGCCTGCTCGACCGCGGCCGACGTCTGGCGTTTCGCCGAGATGCTGCGCCGCGGCGGCACGCTGGACGGCGCGCGCATCGTGTCGCCGCGCATGCTGCAGATCGCGCGGCAGAACCACACCGGCGACATGCCCAACGAGCTCTACCGCGGCGTCGCCCTGCGTGCCGGCTGGGCGCCGCCGCCGGCCTTCATCGGCCTGGGCTTCAGCCTGCGCGGCGAGGGCATCGTGCACCACCAGTTCGGCACGCTCACCACGCCGCAGACCTTCGGCAACTACGGCGCCGGCTCCACCATGTTCTGGGTCGACCCCGAACTGGACCTGAGCTTCGTCTGCCTGACGACCGGCCTGCTGCCGCAGGCGGCCAACATCGCGCGCTTCCAGCGGCTGTCGGACATGGCGGTCGGGGCGCTGGCCTGAAGACAGAACAAGGTGGCCTCGGGCCCCATTCCAACAACGGAGACACACCATGAACAAGCATTCCATCGACCGCCGCCATTTCATCGCCAGTGCCGGGGCGCTGGCCGCCGCGGCCTGCGCCTTCCCGGCCGCCGCGCAGAGCCTCAAGGGGCCCGTGCGCCTGGTGGTGGGCTTTCCGCCCGGCGGCGCGGCCGACATGATCGCTCGCGCGCTGGCCGAGCCGCTCAAGGCCGCGCTCGGCACCACCGTGATCGTGGACAACAAGCCCGGCGCGGGTGGTCGCCTGGCCGCCGACTACGTGCGCACTGCGCCGGCTGACGGCACGGTGCTGCTGGTCACGCCGGCCTCGGTGCTGACCATGGCGCCGCATCTGTACAAGAGCGTGCGCTACGAGCTGGTGCGCGATTTCCAGCCGCTGCTGCCGCTGGCCCGGCTGGACCTGGGCCTCTATGCGGGCCCCGGCACGCCGGCCAGCGTCAGGACGCTGCCCGACCTGGTCAAGTGGATGCAGGACAACCCCAAGGCCAGGAGCTGCGGCGTGCCGGGCATCGGTTCCACGCCGCACATGGCCGCCGAGCTGATCGGCCGCCAGACCGGCCTCAACTGGCAACTGGTGCCCTACCAGGGCGATGCACCCAGCTTCCTGGCGCTGCTCTCGGGCGAGATTCCGGTGGGCGTCAGCTCGCTGGCCGGCGGCATCGAGCACCTGCGTGCCGGCAAGCTGCGCATGCTGGCCCTGACGGGCAGCGACCGGTCGGCCGTCATGCCCGACATTCCCACGCTCAAGGAGGCTGGCTACGACATCGTCGTGGAAGACCGCCACAGCGTCATCGCCCCCAAGGCGCTGCCGGCGCCGCTGGCCGCGACGCTGAAGCAGGCCATCGCCGGCGCCATGCAGTCCAGGGACGTGGGCGACCTGCTGCAGCGCCTGTCGCTGCAGCGCGCCGCGCCCACCGACGACTTCGCCGCCGTGCTCAAGGCCGACAGCGACCGCTGGGCCGCCGCCGCCAGGTCCCTGAACCTGGCGCTCGAATGAGCCGCGCCGCCGCCGCACGCCGATGAAAGACCTCTACGCCAAGACCGCCTTCATCACCGGCGGCGCCAGCGGCATCGGCCTGGGCATGGCCCGGGCCTTCCTGGCGGAGGGCATGAACGTCGTCGTGGCCGACCTCAGCGACGACCACCTGGCGCAGGCCGGGCAGGCGCTGGCGCCGCAGGCGCAGCACGTGCGCTTCATGAAGCTGGACGTGGCCGACCGCGCGGCCATGGGCGCCGCCGCCGACGAAGCCGAAGCGGCCTTCGGCAAGATCCACGTGCTGTGCAACAACGCCGGCGTGACGGGCTTCCTGCCCATGGACCAGGCCACCTACGGCGACTGGGACTGGCTGCTGAGCGTCAACCTGTACGGTGTGATCCATGGCATCGTGAGCTTCCTGCCCAAGCTGCGCGTGCACGGCGAGGGCGGCCACATCGTCAACACCGGCTCCATCGCGGGGCTGGTGCCGGCGCCGGCCTGGGGCGGCATCTACAGCACCACCAAGTTCGCCATCCATGGGCTGTCGGGCTCGCTGCGGCTGTCGGTGGGCCAGTACGGCATCGGCGTGACCGAGGTGTGCCCCGGCGCCACGCGCACCAACGTGCGCGACTCGCACCGCCTGCGCCCGGCGCACTTCGAGAGCGCCGAGCACCGCAAGGGCCCCATGCCTTCGCTGCAGGAGATCGGCATCGACCCGCTGGAGATCGGCCGCCGCGTGGTGCGTGCCATCCACCGCAACGACCCCTACGTGATCGCCCATGCCGAGAACAAGGCCCACGTGCAGGCCTTCGCCGAAGAGATGCTGGCCGCCTTCCCCGACGAGGTGGTCACGGACGAGGGGCGGCTGAGCTACATCCGCTGGTTCGACCAGGCGACGGCGGAGGCGCTGGCGCTGCAGCCGCGCGAGGTGGGTGAAAAGCAGGCGCGGTAGTCCGCATGTGGCCAGGGGCCCGGGGGGATTGATCGGCCCGTGCGATGGGCCGTTCGCGGGGTGTTGGCGAAGCGTCAGGCAAACGGCATGACACTTGCACATTTAGTGCCTCCCTGGAGTTTTCGCATGAGCAACCCCCGCCAACCCGCCCATCCCATCGACCCGCTGTTCACCGAGCGATGGTCGCCCCGCGCCTTCACCGAGGAGGCGATTCCCGCGGCCCAGCTGATGAGCCTGCTCGAAGCGGCGCGCTGGGCGCCCTCGGCCTACAACGTGCAGCCCTGGCGCTTCATCTACGCCCACCGCGACACGGCCGCCTGGCAGCCCATCTTCGACAGCCTGGTCGAGTTCAACCAGATGTGGACGAAGCGCGCCGCCGCGCTGGTGGTCATCGCTTCGGCCCGCGAGGCGGTGTTCCCGGGCAAGACCGAGCCGGTGCCCAACGCCTCGCATGCCTTCGACGCCGGCGCGGCCTGGGCCAGCCTGGCCTTCCAGGCGCAGCTTTCGGGCTGGTCCGCCCATGCCATGGCTGGCTTCGACGCCGACAGGCTGCGCACCGCCATCGACCTGCCCGAGGGCTACGCCATCGACACCGTGGTGGCCATCGGCCGCAAGGGCGACCCGGCCGTGCTGCCCGACGGCGTGCGCGCCCGCGAGGTGCCGAGCGATCGCCGCCCACTGGCGGAGTCGGCCTTCGAGGGAAGCTTCGGCGCACAGGGCTGACGCGGCAGGCGCACAGGCCCGCCGGCCAGGCCGCTTCGCCGGGTCGGTGCGTGGCTCAGAAGAAGCCCAGCCTGTTCTCGCTGTAGCTCACCAGCAGGTTCTTGGTCTGCTGGTAGTGGTCCAGCATCATCTTGTGGGTCTCGCGGCCGATGCCCGATTCCTTGTAGCCGCCGAAGGCCGCATGCGCCGGGTAGGCGTGGTAGCAGTTGGTCCATACCCGGCCGGCCTTGATGGCACGACCCATGCGGTAGGCCACGTTGGCATTGCGGCTCCACACGCCGGCGCCCAGGCCGTAGGGCGTGTCGTTGGCGATGGCCAGGGCCTCGGCCTCGTCCTCGAAGGTGGTCACGGCCAGCACCGGGCCGAAGATCTCCTCCTGGAAGATGCGCATCTGGTTGTGGCCCTTGAACAGCGTGGGCTGCACGTAGTAGCCGCCCTCGAGCTCGCCCGGCAGGTGGGCCTGGCGGCCGCCGGCCAGCACCTCGGCACCCTCCTGGCGGCCCACGTCCAGGTACGACAGGATCTTGTCGAGCTGCTGGCGGCTGGCCTGCGCGCCCATCATGGTCTCGGTGTCCAGCGGGTTGGCATGGCGGATGGCCGCCACGCGTTGGAGCACGCGCGCCATGAAGCGGTCGTAGATGGAGGCCTGGATCAGCGCGCGGCTGGGGCAGGTGCACACCTCGCCCTGGTTGAAGGCGAACAGCACCATGCCCTCGATGGCCTTGTCGAGGAAGGCGTCGTCCTTGTCCATGACGTCGGCGAAGAAGATGTTGGGGCTCTTGCCGCCCAGCTCCAGCGTGGCCGGGATCAGGTTGCCGGCGGCGGCCTGGGCGATCACGCGGCCGGTGGCGGTGGAGCCGGTGAAGGCGATCTTGGCGATGCGTTTGCTGGTGGCCAGCGGCATGCCGGCCTCGCGGCCATAACCGTTGACGATGTTGAGCACGCCGGCCGGCAGCAGGTCGGCGATCAGCTCGGCGAGCACCAGGATCGAGATGGGCGTGGACTCGGCCGGCTTGAGCACCACGCAGTTGCCCGCGCCCAGGGCCGGCGCCAGCTTCCACGCGGCCATCAGGATGGGGAAGTTCCAGGGAATGATCTGGCCCACCACGCCCAGCGGCTCGTGGATGTGGTAAGCCATGGTGTTCTCGTCGATCTCGCTGATGCCGCCTTCCTGCGCGCGCACGCAGCCGGCGAAGTAGCGGAAGTGGTCGACGGCCAGCGGGATGTCGGCATTGAGCGTCTCGCGGATGGCCTTGCCGTTGTCCACGGTCTCGGCATAGGCCAGCAGCTCCAGGTTCTGCTCCAGGCGGTCGGCGATCTTCAGCAGCAGGTTGGCGCGGGTGGCGGCATCGGTGCGGCCCCAGGCGCCGGCGGCGGCGTGGGCGGCGTCGAGCGCGAGCTCCACGTCTTCGGCGGTGGAGCGGGCGGCCTGGGTGTAGACCTGGCCGCTGATGGGCGTGACGACGTCGAAATACTCGCCCTTCACCGGCGCGACCCAACGGCCGCCGATGAAGTTGTCGTAGCGGGGCTTGTAGACGATCTTGGCGCCAGCGGCGCCGGGGGCTGCATACACGGTCATGGCTTGTCTCCGGAAGATGTGTCGTATCGCCGGGCGGGATTGCCCGTGGCGATGCCGACCTCTTCTCAAGCGCCGTGCCAGCGGCATGCGTTGCGCCAAGTGCATGATTGGCCAGGGGATTGCCAGTGCGCGAGGCGCCCGGGTGTTCCGCTTCGGCACAGGTGTGCCGTTGCTTGCGGGCGGGCAGGTGTGGCAAGGCGGCGCAGGTCCGGGCGCTGCCGCCCGCAGGCGGGCCGCGGCGTGCACGCCGCCCGCCGGCCTGCGCGCCGTGTCAGGCCGCGGCCGCGACCGGGACATCCGTCGCGGCACCGCTGCGGATCTCCACCCCCATCTGCGCCTCCACCCACCGCACCAGCTCCGACACGCTGGCGCCCGGGCCGCGGTCCTGGTCGGCGGCCTGCCACAGGCCATGCGCGGCGGCGCTGAGCGGGGCGGCCACCTGCTGTGCCTCGGCCAGGCCGAGCGCGATGTCCATGTCCTTGCGCATGAGTGCCAGCTTGAAGGGGTCGTCGAAACGGCGGTTCAGCACCCGCTGGTGGATGTGGGTGCGGCTGACCCAGGAGCCGCCGGTGGATTCGTTGAGCACGTCGGTCATGGCGGCCGGATCCAGCCCCGCCCGGGTGCCCAGCGCCAGGCCTTCGGCGGTGGCGGCGAGCGTGACTGCGGTGACGAGGTTGTTCAGGCACTTCATGGTGTGACCCGCGCCCAGGGCGCCCAGGTGGAACACCGCGCGGCCCATCGCGTCCAGCAGCGGTCGCACCCGGGCAACGTCGGGTGCGCTGCCACCGACCATGAACACCAGCTCGGCCGCCTCGGCGCCCCAGGCGGCGCCGGAGACCGGCGCATCCACCATCGCGATGCCGTGTGCAGCCAGGCGGTCGGCCGTTTCACGCGTCAGCCAGGGTTCGGCCGACGAGGTGTCCAGCAGCAGGGCGCCGGCGTGCCAGCCGGCCAGCAGGCCCGTTCGTTCCGAGAAGACCACGTCGCGCACCACGTGGCCGTTGGGCAGCATGGTCACGACGATGTCGCTGTGAGCGGCCAGTTCGGCCGCGCTGGCGCAGGCGCGCATGCCGGCATGGGCGGCGGCCAGGGCCTCGGCCGCGCCGCGCCGCGCGTCGTGCACGGCGACGGCATGGCCGGCACGCGCCAGGTGGCCGGCCATGGGGCCGCCCATGACGCCCAGGCCGATGACGCCGACGCGCAGGGCCGCGGGTGCGGAAGGCGCGGGGGCCGGTTGGGGCAGGGATGTGCCGTCCATCGTGCGCCGCCGCTCAGTCCAGCTGCACGCCGGAGGTGCGGATGACCTGGCCCCAATGGGCGCTCTGGGCGCGGGCCATGTCGTAGAACTCCTTGGGCGTGCCGGGCAGCGCCTCGAAGCCGAATTCGCTGAACACCTGCTGCAGGCGCGGTGCCTGCAGGGCCTTGCGCAGCTCGGCGTTGAGCTTGTCGACCACCGGCGCGGGCATATTGGCCGGGCCGATCAGGCCGTGGAAGGCGAAGGCGTTGACTTCGGGATAGCCCAGTTCGTTGAAGGTCGGCACGTCCGGCAGGGCCTTGGCGCGCTGCGGCAGCGCGATGGCCAGGGCCCGCAGCTTGCCGGCCTTGAGGTAGGGCAGGGCGGTGCCCAGGTCCAGCATCATCATCGGCACCTGGCCGCCCATCATGTCCTGCAGCGCCGGAGCGGCGCCCTTGTAGGCCACATGCGTGATGGTGAGGCCGGCTTTCTGCTTGAGCAGCTCCATGGCCATGTGGTGCGGCGTGCCGATGCCGGGCGACGCATAGCTGGCCTTGTCGCCGCTGGCCTTCACATAGCTGACGAACTGCTGGAGGTTCTGCGCCTGGAAGTCGTTGCGCACCACCAGCGCGATCGGGATGCGGCCGATGGCGCCGATGTAGGTGAAGTCGGAAGCAGGCTTGTAGGGCAGCTTGGCGAACATGTGCTCGTTGAAGAGCAGCGCCGCGTTCTCGGCCTGCATCACGGTGTAGCCGTCCGGCCTGGCCTGCATGAGCAGGCCGACCGCGATGTTGGTGGAGGCGCCGGGCCGGTTGTCGATCAGCACCGGCTGGCCGATGGAGGGCTGCATGGCGTCGGCCAGCTGGCGCGCGATGCTGTCGGTGCCGCCGCCGGCCGCATAGGGCACCAGCCACTTGATGGGCTGGCTGGGGTAGGCGCCCTGCGCCAGGGCCGCGCCGGCGGCGGCGGCCAGGGCCAGCGCGGCGCCCAGGCGTTGGAGGAAGCGGGTCATGGGTTGTCTCCTGTCGTTGTCGTGGGGAAGGGAAAGGCGGAGGGTTGCTCCGCCGCTCAGCGGGTCAGCCGTGCAGCGTCTGCCACAGCGCCTGGTCGCGCTCGGCGGTCCACACCACCGGGTGCTCGGTGCCGGTGAGTTCGTCGTAGGCGCGCGAGACGTCGAAGGGCAGCACGTGGCGGAACACCGGCCAGTCGCCGAAGCGCGGCACCATGGCCGCTTCGGCCCGCGCGAAGCAGCCCTTGAGCGGCTCGCCTGCGTCGATGCCGGCCTGCACCGCGCCCAGCAGCGTGGCCAGGAAGTCCTGCGTGAGCCGGATGGCCTCGGCGCAGGCGGCCTCGCCCTGCAGCACGGCGCCGCGGCCGGGCACCAGCGTGCGCGGGCGCAGGTCGGCCACGGCATCGAGCGTGGCGGCCCAGTCGCGGATGTAGGCGTCGCCGGCATAGACGCCACAGCGGTTCTCCACCACGTCGCCGGAGAAGCACACACCCGCCTCGGGCAGCCAGGCCACGGTGTCGCCGCTGGAATGGCCGCGGCCCAGGGCCAGCAGCTGCAGCTCGCGGCCGCCGCCCAGCCACAGGCTCATGCGGCTGTCGAAGCTGAGGGTGGGCAGCGTCAGGCCCGGAATCTCTTCCACGCCCGCGAACAGGCGCGGAAAGCGGCCGACCTCGGAGTCGAAGTCGGCCTGGCCGCGGGTGCGGATCCAGTCCAGCGTGCCCTGGCTGGCGATGATGGCCTGCACCTCGTCGAAGGCGCTCGCGCCCATGACGCGCACGGCGTGGTAGTGGGTCAGCAC
>NZ_LDSL01000006.1 GCF_001476815.1 Pseudacidovorax intermedius
GGGTGGCCTCCAGCCGCAGCGCGCTGGAGGCCACCCAGCTGGGCTACCAGGTGGGCGTGCGCGTCGGGCTGGACGTGCTCAATGCGCAGGCCCAGCTCTACCAGACCGAGCGCGACCTGGCCGCCGCACGCTATGCCGTGCTGCTGGGCGAACTGCGGCTGCGCCAGGCCGCCGGCACGCTGGATGCCGAGGCGCTGCGGCCCATCGACGCGCTGCTGGCACCGCCGGCGCGGGAGGCCGGTACCGCCGCCGACCCCGGCCTCGCGCGTTGACGCCCATCGGCAGCGGGCCGGCGCGCCATGCACCGGCCTGACCGTCAATCCTGCGGCCAGGCGCCAGAAAAACCGTCAAGGCTGCGGCAGGGGGCTGCGTACAGTGGCGGCCGTCCCCATCCTGCGCCGCCTGCCGTGTCGCACATGCCGATGTCCGCCTCCACCGCCCTCGCCCCCCATGCCGCCAGCCTGCCGCCGGCGTTCTCGGACCGCCCCTCGCGCGCCGTCATCGATCTGGACGCCCTGCGCCACAACTACCGCCTGGCGCGCGGACGCCATGGCGGGCGCGCGCTGGCCGCGCTCAAGGCCGATGCCTACGGCCATGGCGACGTGGCCTGCGCCCGCGCCCTCGCGCCGCTGGCGGATGGCTTCGCCGTCGCCTTTCTGGCCGAGGCCCATGCCCTGCGGGCGGCGGGCATCGCGGCGCCCATCCTGATCCTGGAGGGCTGCTTCAGCGCCGAGGAGCTGGTGGCGGCCCACGCCATGGATTGCTGGGTGGTCGCGCACCAGGAATCGCAGTTGCGTGCCATCGAGGCCCATCCCGAACTCGCCGGCCTGAACGTCTGGCTCAAGGTGGACAGCGGCATGCGCCGGGCCGGCTTCCTGCCGGCCGACGTGCGCGACGCGCACCGGCGCCTCGCCGCTTGCCCGCAGGTGGCCCGCCTCACGCTGATGACGCATTTCGCCCGGGCCGACGAGCCGGGCGTGCCGGCCACCGCCGACCAGATCGCCTGCTTCGAAGCCGCCACCGCCGGCCTGGCCGGCGAGCGCAGCCTGGCCAATTCCGCCGGCGTGCTGGGCTGGCCCGCCGCCCGGGGCGACTGGGCCCGGCCGGGCATCCTGCTCTATGGCGCCGACCCCATGCCCCTGCCGGATGCGGCGCTGCGCCCGGTGATGACGCTGGAAAGCGCGGTCTTCGCGGTGCGCGACCTGCAGCCTGGCGACGCGCTCGGCTACGGCGGCCGCTTCGTGGCCGATGCGCCCTGCCGCGTGGGCCTGGTCGCCATCGGCTATGCGGACGGCTATCCGCGCACGGTGCCCACGGGCACGCCGGTGCTGGTGGGCGAGCAGTCCAGCCGCATCGTCGGCCGCGTGTCGATGGACCTGCTGACCGTGGACCTGACGCACCTGCCCGAGGCCGGCATCGGCAGCCGGGTGGAGCTGTGGGGCCCGCGCGTGCCCATCAACCTGGTGGCCGCGGCCGCCGGGACGATCAGCTACGAGCTGCTGTGCCACGTGCGGCGGGTGCCGCGGATGTACGTGGGCGGCACCGGGGGCTGAAGGCGGCCGGCTGAAGCCCGGAGACGGCCCCGTTGCTTGCTCCCTCTCCCGCAAGGGGAGAGGGGCTCGCCGCCGAAGCAACTCAGAGGCGACGCTCTTCGGGCACGATCAGCGGCGCGTCGGGGTCGAACACAGGCTCGGCGCGCTCTTCCAGCGGATGGCCGGCCGAGTGGGAAGGGCGCGACGAAAAGGATGCCCCGATCGCCGATGGCGCGGGCGACGAGGTTGCTTCAGCCGGCGCCGGAGTAGAGATCGTCGGATGCAGTGGCGCCGCCGGACCCGTCTCGTGCAACGGCAGCGCTCCATCATCCGAAGGCGGCGCCTCCCCCGGCATCGCCGCGGCGGCATCCTCTGCGCCAGCCGCGGACGCCACCGCATCCACCGGCTCCGGATCGGGCATCGACTGCCCCAGCGCCAGGATGGCCGCCGCCGTGCGCTCCGCCGCGCCGCGGTGGCTGCCGGCAAAGCCCAGCGCCGCCTGCGACATGGCCGCGCAACGGCCCTTGTCGGCCACCAGGGACAGCGCATGCACCACGGCCTTCATCATGTCCTCGACCCGCAGCGCGCCGCCGGCTGCGATGTCCAGCTCGGCCGCTTCCGCGAAGTTGAAGGTGGACGGGCCCATCACCACCGGGCAGCCGCAGGCCGCCGCCTCGATCAGGTTCTGGCCGCCCAGCGGCGCGAAGCTGCCGCCGAGCAGCGCCACGTCCGACAGGCCGTAGTACAGCGCCATCTCGCCCAGCGAATCGCCGAGCCAGATCTCCTCGCCTTCGGGCGCACCTTCGGCGGTGGAGCGGCGCACGCAGGCGAAGCCGCGCTGCGCGATCAGCTCAGCCACGGCGTCGAAGCGCTGCGGATGCCGCGGCACGATCAGCCACTGCACGTCGCAGGCGCGCAGCCGCGGCAGGTGCCGGGCGCGCTCGCCGCGCGGGCGGCCCGGGTTGCCGTCCGCCGCCGCCGCGGGGCCGAAGTCCTCGCTCGACGGCGCGGTGGTCCAGAAGTGGCGCAGCGCATCGAGCAGCATCGCCTCCTCGCCGTCGCGCGAGCTCGCAAACACCACCACCGGCTTGGGCAGGCGCGCGCGCAGGGCCTGCGCATGCACCAGCTGGCGCGCGTCGGGCTGCGCATCGAACTTGAGGTTGCCGTACACGCCGCCCAGCTTGGCGCCCAGCGACACCAGGCGGTGCGCATCGGCCTCGGTCTGCGCCCACACGGCCGCCAGCGAGGCATAGGCCGGCCGCGCCAGCGAGGCCCAGCGCTCGGCCCTGGCCAGCGACTTCTCGGACAGGCGGGCATTGGCCAGCGTGAGCGGAATGCCGCGCGCCGCGCAGGCGGCAGTCAGCTCGGGCCAGACCTCGGTCTCCATCAGCACGCCGATGCGCGGACGGAAGCGGTCGAGGAAAGCAGCCACGGCCTGCGGTGTGTCCCAGGGCTGCCAGACCTGGACGTCGCCCTCCTGCAGAAGCTTTGCGCCCTCTTCCCGGCCCGTGGCGGTGCCATGGGTCAGCAGGATGGGCACGCCCGGCAATTGCCGGCGCAGTTCGGCGATCAGAATGCCGGCGGCGCGCGTCTCGCCCAGCGAGACGGCATGCACCCAGCAGGCGTCGCGGATCTGCAGCGCGGGGTCGTACACGCCGAAGCGCTCCTCGACCGCGTGGGCATAGCCCGGCTCGGCCTTGGCGCGCTTGCGCAGCTTGCGTCTGAGAAGGGGCTGCGCGAGGCGGGTGAACAGCCCGTAGAGGCGCAGCGCGGGGGAACGGGAAACGCGAGGCACGCTCAGTGCGCCGCCTCCGCGAAGCTCGCGTCGGGCTTGACCGACTTGAGCAGCGCCGTCATGGTGGCCTCGATGCGGTGCAGGGCGTCCTGCGTCTGGCCTTCGAAACGCAGCACCAGCACCGGCGTGGTGTTGGACGCGCGCACCAGGCCGAAGCCGTCCGGCCAGTCGACACGGATGCCGTCGATGGTCGAGACCTTGGCGTCGCCGTCGAACTTGGCCTTGGCCTTCATCTCCTCGACCAGCTTGTGCGGCTCGCCTTCCTTGCACGCGACGTTGAGTTCAGGCGTGGAGAAGCTGGTGGGCAGCGCGTTGAGCACCTCGCTGGCGTTGGGATGGGCCGACAGGATCTCCAGCAGGCGGCAGCCGGCGTAGGTGCCGTCGTCGAAGCCGAACCAGCGCTCCTTGAAGAAGATGTGGCCGCTCATCTCGCCGCCCAGCGGGGAGTCGAGTTCCTTCATCTTGGCCTTGATGAGCGAGTGGCCGGTCTTGTAGATCAGCGGCTGGCCGCCGGCGGCCTCGATGGCCGGTGCCAGACGCTGGGTGCACTTGACGTCGTAGACGATGGTGCCGCCGGGCACGCGCGAGAGCACGTCCTGGGCGAACAGCATCATCTGGCGGTCGGGGAAGATGTTGGTGCCGTCCTTGGTAACGATGCCCAGGCGGTCGCCGTCGCCGTCGAAGGCCAGGCCCAGCTCGGCGTCGGTGGTCTGCAGGGCCTGGATCAGGTCCTTGAGGTTGTCGGGCTTGCTGGGGTCGGGATGGTGGTTGGGGAAGTTGCCGTCCACCTCGCTGAACAGCTCGATCACTTCGCAGCCGATGGCGCGGTAGATGGCCGGGGCCGAGGCGCCGGCGATGCCGTTGCCGGAGTCGACCACGATCTTGAGCGGGCGCTGCAGCTTGATGTCGCCGGTGATGCGTGCCACGTACGCGGGCAGCACGTCGACCTGGCGAACGCTGCCGCCCTCGGCCAGCTGGGCGCTGCCGTCTTCCATGACCTTGCGCAGGCCCTGGATCTCGTCGCCGTAGATGGCGCGGCCGGCCAGCACCATCTTGAAGCCGTTGTAGTCCTTGGGGTTGTGGCTGCCCGTGACCTGGATGCCGGAGGTGCACAGCGTGTTGGCCGCGAAGTACAGCATGGGCGTGGTCACGGCGCCGATGTCGATCACTTCCACGCCCGTGGCCACCAGGCCGCGGATCAGCGCCTCGGCCAGGCTGGGGCCCGACAGGCGGCCGTCGCGGCCCACGGCCACCGTGCGCTCGCCAGCGGCGCGGGCGCCACTGCCGAAGGCCCGGCCCAGCGCCTCGGCCACCTCCGCATCCAGGGTGCTCGGCACGATGCCGCGGATGTCGTAGGCCTTGAAGATCGAGGGGCTGAGTTGCATGGCGGGGGAAGGAATGACAACGAAAGTGGACGGCGGCGATTGTAGGCACCGGTCCCTGGGGCTCGCATGTCCGGAAATGGCGCATTCGGGCGGCTTCGCGCGGGTAGCATGCCTTTCATGAATTCCCGGCCCGACGCTCTCGCGGATACCGACGGCGACGCCTGTTACCTGGCGTTGAAGACGCGCGACGCGCGCTTCGACGGCGCCTTCTTCACAGCCGTGATGAGCACCGGCATCTACTGCCGGCCGGTGTGCCGCGTGCGCGTTCCGCGCCGCGAGAACTGCCGCTTCTACCGCCACGCGGCGCAGGCCGAAGCCGCGGGCTTTCGGCCCTGCCTGCGCTGCCGGCCCGAGCTGGCGCCGCGCGCCGGCGGCGCGCCGGCCTGGAGTACCGAGGACGCCTCGCACATCCTGGCCCGCCAGGCCGCGCGGCTCATGGACGAGCCCGAGCTGTGGGCCGCCGTCGACACCGACGCCGAGGCGCAGCCCGCGCCGGTGGTGGCGCGCATCGCCGAACGCCTGGGCGTGAGCGACCGCCACCTGCGGCGGCTGTTCGAGGCCGAATTCGGCGTCTCGCCGCTGCAGTACCTGCAGACGCGCCGGCTGCTCGCGGCCAAGCAGTTGCTGGCCGACACGCGGCTGCCCGTGGCCGAGGTGGCACGCGCCAGCGGCTTCGGCAGCGTGCGGCGCTTTCAGGCGGCCTTCGGCGAGCACTACGGCCTGAATCCGCGCGAGATGCGCCGGGCGGGCGAAGGCCGCAGCGCCGCGGCCGGCGAGGCCGGCCTGACGGTGCGCCTGGGCTACCGCCCGCCCTACGACCTGGCCACGCTGCAGGCCTTCTTCACGCGCCGCGTGCTGGCGGGCATGGAGACCGTGGATGCGCAGGGCCGCATCGCCCGGACGCTGCGCATTGGCGCGCATGCCGGCTGGCTGATGCTGCAGTTCGATGCCGAGGCCGCGCAGGTGCGGCTGACGCTGGCCGAGTCGCTGGCACCGGTGCTGCCCATCCTCGCCAGCCGCGTGCGCGCGCTGCTGGATCTGGACGCCGATCCCGCGGCCATCCATGCGGTGCTGGGCCCGCACTTTCCCGCCGCGCAGGGCCTGCGCGTGCCCGGCACGCTCGACGGCTTCGAACTGGCGGTGCGCGCGGTGCTGGGCCAGCAGATCACCGTGGCCGCCGCCCGTACTCTGGGCAGCCGGCTGGTGCAGGCGCTCGGCGAGCCCATCGCCACACCCATCGACGGGCTGGACCGTCTCTTTCCCACCCCCGTGGCGCTGGCCGCCGCCGATGGCGACCTGCTCGGACGGCTGGGCCTGGTGCGCCAGCGGCAGGCCGCACTGCGCGCCCTGGCCGAGGCCGTGCTGGACGGCCGGCTGGCACTGCATGCCGGCGCCGAACCCCAGCGCACATGTGCCGCCCTGCAGGCCCTGCCCGGCATCGGCGCCTGGACGGCGCAGTACATCGCCATGCGCGCGCTGCGCTGGCCCGACGCCTTTCCCGCCGGCGACATCGCGCTGCAGAAGGCGCTGGGCGTGACCCAGGCCCGCGCTGCCGAAGCCGCCTCCCAGGCCTGGCGGCCCTGGCGCAGCTATGCGGTGCTCGCCGCCTGGCACGGCATGGCCGCGCCCTCTTCCACCAAGGAATGCCCATGACGCCTTCTCCCACCCGTGCCCGCGCCGCCGCGCTGCGCACCTGCCACATCGACACCCCGCTGGGCGGCGTGCTGCTGGCCGCCAGCGCCGACGGCCTGGCCGGCCTGTGGTTCGACCGCCAACGCCACCATCCCGACACCACCGGCTGGATGCCCGATACCGGCCACCCGCTGCTGCAGGAGGCCGCCGGCCAGGTGCAGGACTACCTGGCCGGACAGCGCACCGGCTTCGACCTGCCGCTGGACCTGTCGCGCGGCACGCCGTTCCAGCAGGCGGTGTGGCAGGCCCTGCTCGCGATTCCGCGCGGCGGCACGCACAGCTACGGCGCTCTGGGCCTGTCGCTGGGCCGGCCGGCGGCCATGCGCGCCGTCGGCGCCGCCGTGGGGCGCAACCCGGTCAGCGTGATCGTGCCCTGCCATCGCGTGATCGGCGCCGACGGCAGCCTGACGGGCTACGCGGGCGGGCTGGACCGCAAGCGGGCGCTGCTCGCGCTGGAAGGTGTGACCCTGCCACCGGCGGACCGGGGGCCGGCCGAAAGGCCCGTCGCAAGCGCCCCGGCCGCGCGCCGGCGAACGCGGGAGGTGGCATGAGTCCGCCGCGTTCCGCATCGCGCCCCTGGCTGATCGACCTCGTGCTGCTGGCCGCCCTATGGGGTGCCTCCTTCCTCTTCATGCGCGTGGGCGCGGCCGAGTTCGGCCCGCTGCCCGTGGCCGCCCTGCGGGTGGGCATCGCCGCGCTGGTGCTGGTGCCGCTGGTGCTGCTGCGCGGCCAGGGCGAGGACTTGCGCCGTCACTGGCGCGTCACCGGCGGCGTGGGCATGCTCAATTCGGGCCTGCCCTTCGCCCTCTTCTCGTTTGCGCTGCTGACCATTCCCACCGGCCTCGCGGCGGTGATCAACGCCACGGTGCCGATGTTCGGCGCGCTGGTCGCCTGGGCCGTCTTCGGCGATCGGCCTGACGGCTCGCGGGCGCTGGGCCTGATGGTCGGCTTCGCAGGCGTGGCGCTGCTCGCCAGCGGCACGACGGGCCTGCACACCGGCGCGGGCGACTGGCCCACGCTGTGGGCGGTGCTGGCCTGCCTGGGTGCCTGCCTGTGCTATGGCCTGTCGGCCAGCGCGGCGCGGCGCTGGCTGCAGCCGGTGCCGCCGCTGGTCAATGCCGCGGGCAGCCAGATCGGCGCGACGGCGCTGCTCGTGCTTCCCGCCGCGCTCACCTGGCCCGGCCAGATGCCCGGCCTGCGTGCCTGGCTGGCGCTGGTGGCCCTGGGCGTGGCCTGCACCGGGCTGGCCTACATCCTGTTCTTCCGCCTGATCGCCCGCGCCGGGCCGGCCAAGGCCCTGACCGTGACCTTCCTCGTGCCGGTGTTCGCCGTGTTCTACGGCTGGGTCTTTCTCGGCGAGCGCGTGACGGCCTGGATGCTGGGCTGCGCGCTGGTGATCGTGTGCGGGGTGGCGCTGTCGAGCGGGCTGGTGCGGCTGCCGCGGTGGCGCGGGGCTGCCTGACATCGCAGGGCGACAGGCGTGGCGCGTCGCAGAACCGGCGAAGCGCGGCCATGTGACACAATCATGCTACAGCCATATCGGAGCAGCGCCCTATGTCTACCACCACCATCCGCCTCGAGGAGCAGCTGAAGGCACGCATCGCCCAAGCGGCAGCGCGCGCAGGCAAATCGCCCCATGCCTTCATCCTCGAAGCGCTGGCGAGCACCGTCGAGCACGACGAGATCGATGCCGAGATGCACCGCATCGCCGACGAGCGGTGGGCGAAGGTTCAGCGCACAGGGGCGACGGTTCCCTGGTCGGAGGCCAAGGCGTACATCCAGGCACGGGCTGCGCGGCAAAAGGCCGCTCAACCGGCCGCACGCAAGCCACCACGCTGAGCGTCGCCGTGACCCGCATCGAGCTGGCATCCGAGGTGCTGGATGATCTGGAACGCTTCGTCGAACACCTTGAGCAGCACGACGCCGACGGCCTCGCCGAGCGGATGCAGGAGATCCTCGAAGCCTTCGACGTTCTGGAACACAGTCCGGCCATCGGCCGCCCGGTCAAGGACGGCAAGCGCGAACTCGTGATCGGCAAGGGCAGCCGGGGCTATGTCGCGCTCTACCGGTACGTCGCCGCCGTCGACACCGTCTTCGTCCTGGCACTGCGGGCCCAGCGGGAGTCCGGGTTCAAGCACTGAGAAGAGCGCCCTGCCTTTTCACTCCGCCGCAGCAGCCAGGAACGGCATCACCCGCGCCAGCAGCGCCTCGGGCGCCTCTTCGGCGATGTAGTGGCCGCAGGGCAGCGGGCCGCCCTGCACGTCCTGCGCCACGCGCTGCCATTCGGCCAGGGGCTGGAAGCAGCGGTGGACCACGCCCTCTTCGCCCCACAGCGCGATCAGCGGCATCGTGAGCTTGCGGCCGGCGTCGCGGTCGGCGCGGTCGTGGTCCAGGTCGATGGTGGCCGCCGCGCGGTAGTCCTCGCAGGTGGCATGCGCGGCGCCGGGCAGCGCGATGCAGCGCTGGTATTCGGCCAGGGCGCGCGGGTCGAAGGGCGCGAGGCCGGCGCTGCGCTTGCCCATCAGGTCGGTGATATAGCGGGCGGGGTCGGCCTCGATCAGCCGCTCGGGCAGCGGCGCCGGCTGGATCAGGAAGAACCAGTGCCAGTAGGCGCGCGCGAAGGCCTCGTTGGTCTGTTCGTACATGGCGAGGGTGGGCGCGATGTCCAGCGTGACCAGGCGGCGCACGGCCTGGGGATGGTCCATGGCCAGACGATGGGCCACGCGGGCGCCGCGGTCGTGCGCGAGAACGAGGAAGCGGTCGAAGCCCAGGGTGCGCATCAGCGTCACCTGGTCCTGCGCCATGGCGCGCTTGGCGTAGTTGGCATGGTCCGGCAGGCCGGCAGGCTTGGACGAGTCGCCATAGCCGCGGATATCGGCTGCCACGAGCGTGTAATGCTGCGCCAGCCTGGGCGCCACCTTGTGCCAGATGGCGCGGGTCTGCGGATGGCCATGCAGCAGCAGCAGTGGCGGGCCGGAGCCGCCGATGGTGGCGGCGATCTCGATGCCGTCGCCGACGTCGACGCGGCGTTCTTCGAATCCGGGAAAGAGCGGGGTCATGCAGGGAGTCTCCTGGTGGGACAGCCCTGCATGGTAGGGCGCGGCGCGTCTCGCGGCTCACTGCCGGGGCCGCCTGGCGAGCACCGCAGCCGCCCTGCCGGCAGCCTCAGGCCGACGCGCCGCGGGCCTGCGCGTCCTGGAGCAGCGCCGCCAGCGCGGGCGGCAGGCCCCGCTGCGGCTTGGCCGGCGGCGGCGCCATGCTGCCGCGGCGGGCGCTGCCGGGCTGCAGGCCGTGCAGCATCTCCGCCTGCCGCACCGCGCTGGAGACGCCGTCGACCACCGGCACCGGCAGGCGCCCGGCCAGTTGCCGCGCCAGCCCCGCGAGCGGCGCGCCGGCCAGGATCAGCACGTCGGCGCCATCCTCGGCGACTGCCCGTTCGCACAGCGCCAGCAGCGCCTGGCTGTGGTCCTCCTGGATGCCGTCGATGCGCGCCAGCGGCCGGTCGAGCGCGCGGATGCTGGCCAGGCGGCCTTCCAGCCCATTGGCATGCACCACCTCGCGGTACCAGGCCTGGATGCGCTGCGAGATCGCGATGATGGAAAAGCGCGGGCCCAGCAGGCAGGCGCTGGCCAGGGCCGATTCGGTGAGGCCCAGCACCGGCATGGGCAGCACCTCGCGCAGCGCCGCGAGGCCCGGGTCGCCGAAGGCGGCGACGATCACCGCGTCATGGCCCTGGGCATGCTCGGCCGCCACGTTGGCCGCGGCATAGGCACCCACCATGGCCTCGAAGCGGGTCTCGATGTAGGCGACGCCGAAGGGCGCGGTGCGCAGCGTGAGTTGGGTGCCCGGGCTGGCGCTGCGCGCCGCCTCGCTGCCGATGAGGGCCGTGACGCTGTCCGAGATGTTGGGGTTGATGACCAGGATGCGCATGGCGCCGATCATCCGCGGCGGCGCGGCATCAGCGTGGGCATGCCGCAGTGCAGGAAGCGGCCGGCGCCGCGCTGGCCGGTGAAGTCGCGGCCATCCCACACCACCTCGCCGCGGGCCAGAGTAATACCAGGCCAGGCCGTGAGGTGCATGCCTTCGTAGGGCGTGTAGTCCACGTTGTGATGCAACTGGCCGTTGCTCAGCACGAACTCGCGCTCGTCCCAGACCACGAGGTCGGCATCGGCGCCCACGGCCAGACTGCCCTTGCGCGGATGCAGGCCATAGGCCTTGGCCGGGTTGGTGGATGTGAGCTCGACGAACTTCTGCGGCGTGATGCGCCCGGCCATCACGCCCTCGGACCACAGCAGCGCCATGCGGGTCTCGATGCCCGGGATGCCGTTGGGAATGTGACGGAAGCCCACTTCCTCGCCGCCCGGCTTCTTGCCTTCGCTGCCGTCGAAGCTGTAGGGCGCATGGTCCGAGGAGAACACGGTGAACAGGCCATCGGCCAGACCGTTCCAGATCACCTGCTGGTTGCGCTTGTCGCGCGGCGGCGGGCTGCAGACGCACTTGGCGCCTTCGTAGCTGTCGTCGATGCCCAGGTCCTCGGCCGACAGGAACAGGTACTGCGGGCAGGTCTCGGCGAAGACGTTGAGGCCGTGGGCGCGCGCCCAGCGGATCTGCTCCACCGCCTCGGCGCCCGAGACGTGCACGATGAGGATGGGCACGTCCACCAGCTCCGACAGCGCGATGGCGCGGTGGGTGGCCTCGCGCTCCACCAGCATGGGCCGCGCATGCGCGTGCCAGCGTGGCGCGGTGCGGCCGGCCGCCTCCAGCCGCTTGCTGAGCCATTCGATGCAGTCGGCGTTCTCGGCATGGATCATCGCCATGGCGCCATGCTCGCGGGCCACGGCCAGCACGTCCAGGATCTGGCCGTCGTCCAGCTTGAGGCTGTCGTAGGTCATGTAGATCTTGAAGGAGGTGTAGCCCTCGCGGATCAGCGCCGGCAGTTCCTCTTCGAGCACCGCGGGCGTGGGGTCGCTCACGATCAGGTGGAAGGCATAGTCCACGTGCGCCTTGCCTTCGGCGCGCTGGTGGTAGTCGGCGATGGCGGCGCGCAGCGTCTGGCCCTTGTGCTGCAGCGCGAAGGGAATGACGGTGGTGGTGCCCCCGCAGGCTGCCGAGCGCGTGCCGGTGTCGAAGTCGTCGGCCATGCGCACGGGCGGCGGCTCGGGCTGGTCGAGGTGGCAGTGGGCATCGACGCCGCCGGGCGTGACGTGGCGGCCGGCGGCGTCGATCTCGCGCGCGCCGCCGTCCAGGCCCTGGCCCAGCTGCACGATGCGGCCGTCCTTCACGGCGATGTCGCAGTCGAAGATGTCGCTGGCCGTGACGGCGCGCGCGTTGCGGATGACGAGGTCGAAAGCGGGCATGGGGTTCGTGTTCAAGAAGAAGAGAAGGTCAGGCGGCCATCCAGCCACCGTCGACCATGAGTTCGGCGCCGGTGATGAAGCGCGCCTCGGCACTGGCGAGAAAGAGCACCGCCTCGGCCACGTCCTCGGGCCGGCCCAGGCGCGGCCAGGGCGTGCGGCGGACGGCGCGTTCCATCACCATGGGGTCGAGGGCACGACCGCCCTGCCCCGTCTGGATCTTGCCGGGCGCCACGGCGTTGCAGGCGATCTGCTCGGCGGCATAGTCGGCCGCCACCTGGCGCGTCATGTAGCCGATGCCGGCCTTGGTGACGCCATAGCCCAGGTCGCCGGGCGCGGCGATCAGGCCGTGCTGCGACGAGAGGTTGACGATGCGGCCGCGCACCTCGTCCACGATGGACTGCGTGCGCATCTGCCGCACGGCGGCGCGGCTGGCGCGGAAGGCGCCGCCCAGGTTGACGTCGAGCAGGCGCTGCCAGTCGGCATCCTCCAGCTCGGCCAGCGGTCGGGCGTGGCGGATGCAGGCGTTGTTGACCAGCACGTCGAGCCGGCCATGCCAGCGCACGGATTCAGCCACGAGCGCGTCGACCTGCTCGGTGTGGCTCACGTCGCAGTGGACAAAGCGGGCTTGGCCGCCCTCTGCGGCGATGGCCGAGAGCGTGGGCTCGCAGCCCTCGATGGGCTGCTGGGTGATGTCGGCCACGACCACGAAGGCGCCTTCCGCGGCAAGGCGACGGGCGATGGCGCGGCCGATGCCGGAGGCGGCGCCGGTGACGATGCAGGTCTTGCCGGCCATGCGGCGGCTGGGGTTGGGGATCATGTCGATGTGCCCTGCCGCTGCGCGCCGGGACGCGACGGGCGGCGGAGTGGGTTGGCTCCCTCTCCCCTCGTGGGAGAGGGCTGGGGAGAGGG
>NZ_LDSL01000060.1 GCF_001476815.1 Pseudacidovorax intermedius
CTGGCGCGCATGATGGCCGAGCTGTTCGGCAAGGCCACCGGCTTCAACGGCGGCAAAGGTGGCTCCATGCACATCGCCGACTTCTCCGTCGGCATGCTCGGCGCCAACGGCGTGGTGGCTGCCGGGCTGCCCATCGCCGTCGGCGCGGCCCATGCGCAGAAGCTGCGTGGCGGCCGGGACGGCGCGGCGCCGGGCGACGACATCACCGTCTGCTTCTTCGGCGACGGCGCCATCAACCGTGGGCCCTTCCTGGAGGCGCTGAACTGGGCGCAGGTCTACCGCCTGCCGGTGCTCTTCGTGTGCGAGGACAACCGCTGGAGCGCCACCACCGCCAGCGGCCCCATGACCGCCGGCGAAGGCGCCTCGGCGCGCGCGGTGGCCCTGGGCATTCCGGCCACGCCGGTCGACGGCAACGACGTCTTCGCCGTGCACGAGGCCGCCCGGCGCCTGGTGGCCGAGGTGCGCGCCGGCCAGGGGCCGCGCCTGCTGCATGCCGTGACCTACCGCGTGAAGGGCCACGTGTCGGTGGACCCGGCGGCCTACCGCGATCCGCAGGAGCTGGCCGCGGCGCTGCAGACCGACCCCATCGCCCGCGCCCGCCAGCGGCTGCTGGACGACGGCGTGGCCGACTCCGTGCTGGCCGCCATCGAACGCGCGGCGCTGGACGAGGTCCAGGCCGCGCTGGATGCCGCCGATGCCGCGCCCTGGCCCGAGGCCGCCGCCGCCTTCACCGACGTCCAGACCACCGGAGCCGGTCAATGGCGATGACCGGCCAACCCACCGCGGACGCCGCCGCGGGCTCGGAGCAGAACTGGAGCTACGCCCAGGCTGCCGCCCAGGCGCTCGGCGACGCCATGGCGCAGGACGCGCGCGTGGTCGTGCTCGGCGAGGACGTGGGCCGCGGCGGCATCTTCGGCCAGTACCAGGGCCTGCAGCAGCGCTTCGGCACGCAGCGCGTGATCGACACGCCGATCAGCGAGGCCGCCATCATGGGCGCCGGCGTGGGCATGGCCCTGGCGGGCCTCAAGCCGGTGGTCGAGATGCGCGTGGTCGACTTCGCGCTGTGCGGCATGGACGAGCTGGTCAACCAGGCGGCCAAGAACCGCTTCATGTTCGGCGGCCAAGGCCGCGTGCCGCTGGTGGCGCGCATGCCCGGCGGCATCTGGGACGCCTCGGCCGCGCAGCATTCGCAGTCGCTCGAAGCCTGGTTCGCCCACCTGCCGGGCGTGGTCGTGGTCTGCCCCTCGACGCCGCAGGACAACCATGCGCTGCTGCGTGCCGCCCTGGACTGCGGCGACCCGGTGGTCTACATCGAGCACAAGACGCTCTGGGGCATGCGCGGGCAGGTCGACCCCGGCCTGTCGCTGCCGCTGGGCCGCGCGGCGCTGCGCCGCCGCGGCGATGCGCTGACGCTGGTGAGCTGGAGCCGCCAGGTGCAGGTCTGCGACGAGGCCTGCGGCCGGCTGGCCGAGGCCGGCATCGGCGTGGACCTGATCGACCTGCGCACCCTGTGGCCCTGGGACCGCGAGACGGTGCTGGAAAGCTGTGGCCGCACCGGCCGGCTGCTGGTGGTGCACGAGGCGGTGCAGGCGGCCGGCTTCGGCGCCGAGATCGCCGCCACCGCGGCCGAGGCGACCGGCTGCCGCATCGCCCGCTTGGGCGCACCACGCATTCCGGTGGGCTATGCGCCGGTGCTGGAGGCGCAGTCGCGCGTCGACGCCGAGGCCATTGCCGCGGCTGCGCGGCGGTTGCTGGACTGATACGGGGCGGCAGCGGCCCGGCGCGGCGGCAGACCGGGACGCGGCGCCCGGTGGCGCGGCACGCCGGCGCCGCGCGGCGGCCGCCTCAGCCCGCCGCCGTCGGCGTCGTGCACAAGCGCTGCAACTGCTGCAGGTGCGAACGGAAGGCCACGGCCGCCACCCAGTCCTTGACCTCGAAGACCAGGCGGGGCGGCTGCTGCGGCGCCTCGTTCACCAGCACCAGGTAGCGGCCGCTGTCGGCGTCCGTGTCGAAGCGCACGCCCATCTGGGCGAGCGGCATGGCCGGCGCCGCCGCGGTGCCGTCGGCACTCAGCCGGCAGTCCGCATCCAGCGCCACCGTGGCGGACTCGCCGCCGCCTTCGGCCAGGCGCCGGTTGAGGGCCTTCACATGGTCAGCGGGGCTCATCGCATCCAGGGCCATCACGTCCTCGGTCGGGTAGCCATCCACGCAGCCGGCGGCCGAGGACACGAACAGGGCGGCGATCAGCAGGCGGCAGGCGAGGCGCAGGACGGGAGCGGCGGTCATCGGACGGGAGAGCAGGCGCGGGGCACCCCCGACGCAGGAACGTGGGGGGGGGGCGACGGACGAAAGGGCGGTATTGTGCGGCCGGCCCGCCGCCACCGGCCCGGCATCAGCGGCCGCAAAGGGGTTTTCACTCTTCGGCCAGTGCCGTGGCCGCAGGTACAAGCAGGGGAAGGCGCAGCCCGGCCCCGACCGGCCCTGCCGCCGCATCCAGGCAACGCGCAGCTGTCGCGCAGCCACACCATCCGGCAAGACAAGGAGACTCCCCAGCATGCATTCCATCCCGCGCCGCCGCACCCTGATCGCCGCCGCACTGGCGGCCGCAGGCCTCGGCCTCGGTGCCCACGCCCACGCGCAGGAGGCCTGGCCGAACAAGACGGTGCGCATCGTCGTGCCTTTCGCGCCGGGCGGCACCACCGACATCCTGGCCCGCGCCGTCGCGCCCGAACTCTCCAAGGCCTTCGGCCAGCCGTTCATCGTGGACAACCGCGCCGGCGCCGGCGGCAACGTGGGCGCGGAGATCGTCGCGCGCTCGGCGCCCGACGGCTACACGCTGCTGATGGGCACCGTGGGCACGCATGGCATCAACCGCGCGCTCTACCCCAAGCTGCCCTACGACCCGATCAAGGACTTCGTGCCGATCACGCTCGTGGCCTCGGTGCCCAACGTGATGGAGATGAACACGGACAAGGCCAGGCAGTACGGCATCCAGAACGTGCAGGACTTCATCCGCTACGCCCGGGCCCATCCGGGCCAGCTCAACATGGCTTCCAGCGGCAGCGGCACCTCGATCCATCTGGCGGGCGAGCTGTTCAAGAGCATGACCGGCACCTTCATGACGCACATCCCGTACAAGGGCTCGGGGCCGGCCCTGCTCGACATGGTGGCCGGCAACGCCGACGTGATGTTCGACAACCTGCCCTCCTCCATGCAGCAAATCAAGGCCGGCAAGCTCAAGGCGCTGGCCGTGACCAGCAGCCAGCGCTCGGCCGCCCTGCCCGACGTGCCCACGGTCGAGGAAGCCGGCGGGCCGGCGCTCAAGGGCTTCGAGGCCAGCTCGTGGTTCGGCCTGCTGGCGCCGGCCGGCACGCCGCCGGAAATCGTCCAGCGCATCCAGCAGGAGGTGGCCAAGTCGCTGGCCACCGCCGCGGTCAAGGAGAAGATGCTCGCCCAGGGCGCCATCCCCGGCGGCAACACGCCGGCCGCCTTCGCCCAGCACATCGAGCGCGAGCATGCGAAGTGGGCGCAGGTGGTGAAGACCTCGGGCGCGAAGGTGGACTGACCGGGACGGTGCGCGCAGCGGCCCGCCTTGCGTGACCGCTGGTGGGCCTGCGTGCCGGTGCGGCAAGCCGGTGGCTTCCCCGGCCCTGCTGCCGACACCGTCGCCGCCCGCGCTCACGAAAAAAGGCCGCATGCAGTGCATGCGGCCTTCGTCGTTGGATCGGTCCGGACGGTCTAGGCGCGCGTCAGGTGCCCCAGACGATGTCCTTGCCCTCGTCGTGCGACTCGCGAAGCATGTGGATCAGCGGCGTCGCGCGCTGATGCAGCGACACATGCTGGATCTCCGACTTGGCGTCGTGCTCTTCCATCGCATGCGCATCATGGGTGCCGTGGTGGGCCATCTTGGCCTCGTTGGCCACCGCCGCTTCCAGCGCCGAAATCGCGCCCGGCATCTGGTCGACCGTGATGACGCCCTGGGCGCCGGGGGACTTGCCGATGATCTCCAGCAGATGGCGCGCGCTCGGCTCGAGCATCACCACGTCGGCCGAGGCCTGGGACTTGAAACGGTACAGCATGCGGCAACTCCTTTTTTCGCACTTGTTTGTTGTTGTGACCTGCGCGCGCGCCCCGGGTTCCGCACGGGCTGCTCAGTGCCCGTCCTGCCGCGGCGCATACATGTAGTCGCGCGAGAAGGGGTATAGCGACTGCGCACCGCGCATGGCGTGGGACGAAATCTTGCCATCCGGTCGGGCCGAGAGCATCTGGTGCAGCGCGATCCAGCCCTGCTCGAAACTCATGGCGGAACCTGCCAGGTACAGGCGGTAGGCCCGGAGGATACGCCCGCCGCGCTCCGGCCCGGCGGTCGATTCCAGCACCTCGCGGGCCTTGTCGAGCTGCGCCTCCAGCGCGTCCGACCAGGCCCAGAGCGTGCGGGCGTAATGCGGCCGCAGGTTCTCCGTGTCCACCATCTCGAGGCCGGCATGGGCCGTCTCGCGCAGCACGGTGGTCACGTGCAGCAACTCACCCCCGGGGAAGATGTACTTCTCGATGAAGTCGCCCATGCCGGCGCCCAGTTGCCGGTAGTCCAGCTGGCCCGACGTGATGCCGTGCTGCAGCGTCAGGCCGCCGGGGGCCAGCAGCTTGTGCACGTCCTGGAAGTACAGGGCCATGTTGGCGCTGCCCACGTGCTCGAACATGCCCACGGACGAGATCTTGTCGAAGGGCTGCTCTGCCGCCAGCTCGCGGTAATCCATCAGCCGCACGCGAACGCGGTCACTCAGCCCGCGCTCGTGGATCAGCCGCTCGACATGCGCATGCTGGTTCTTCGACAGCGTGATGCCGGTGGCGTCTACGCCGTAGTGCTCGGCCGCCCACAGCAGAAGCCCGCCCCAGCCCGAGCCGATGTCCAGGAAGCGCTCGCCGGGCTGGAGCCTCAGCTTGCGGCAGATGTGGTCGAGCTTGGCCTCCTGCGCCTGGGCCAGCGTCATCGTCTCCTCGCGGAAATAGGCGCAGGAATAGACGCGCCGCGGGTCCAGCCACAGCGCATAGAAATCGTCGGAGACGTCGTAATGGAACTGGATCTGCTCGGCATCGCGCCGCAAGGTGTGCGAACCGCGCGACTTGGCCGATCGCAGCAGCCGCGTCCACCAGCCGGTGTCGCTTTCCACCGGATTGCCGGGCATGAGCGCCGCGGCCGCGGCCATGAGGTCGCGCATGGAGCCTTCGATCTCCACGCGGCCTTCGACATAGTCCTCGCCCACACTGCCGATCTGCCGTGCGGCCAACTTGGCCAGGCCCGGCCAGCTCGAGAAGCCGAGTCGCACCTTGGCACCTGGGGTGTCGATGCGATGGCCGTCGGGCAGCCGAAGCGATACAGGAATCGGGAGCGAAACGAGTTGGGACTCGATCTTCTGAACCAGGCTCTGCATGGCAGGAGATTCTGCAGCAAGCCGTGGGGTCTTGCAGGCGGCGCGTTCCGCGCCTGATCCCATCGTCGTGGGCGCGGGGCGCTCGGCGCGCCTCGGCATCGATGGGACATCGTGCGCGCTGGCCCCAACCTGGACCCGACGCAAGGGCCGGGCGAGCGCCGGCAAAGCGCCGGCAAAGCGCCGGCAAAGCGCCGGCAAAGCGCCGGCAAAGCGCCGGCAAAGCGCCGGCCAAACGAAAAAAGGGCCTTCCGAAGAAGGCCCTTGAATTTGGTTGCGCGAGGAGGATTTGAACCTCCGACCTTTGGGTTATGAGCCCAACGAGCTACCAGACTGCTCCATCGCGCGTCGAAGAATAGATTATATGTCAGTCTTGCGACGTTTGCACGTCTTTTTCGTCCGAAATTTCCGGACGGTCGACCAGTTCGACCAGCGCCATGGGCGCGTTGTCGCCAACGCGGAAACCCATCTTCAGGATGCGGGTGTAGCCGCCCGGACGCGACTGGTAGCGCGGGCCCAGTTCGTTGAACAGCTTGACCACGTTGTCGCGGTTGCGCAGGCGGTCGAAGGCCAGGCGCTTGTTGGCGACGGTGGGGTTCTTGGCCAGCGTGATCAGCGGCTCGACGACGCGGCGCAGTTCCTTCGCCTTGGGCACGGTCGTCTTGATGGCTTCGTGCTCGATCAGCGAGTTGGACATGTTGCGCAGCATCGCGAGGCGGTGCGAGCTGGTGCGGTTGAGTTTGCGAAGACCGAGGCCGTGACGCATGGTAATTTCCTTTTGACTTTAGTTGATCGGGGCAGCCGGATCAGGTACTGCCCCGTGGAGCGAGAAGCCCGGAGGCTCCTCAGCGCTTGTCGAGGCCGGCCGGCGGCCAGCTCTCGAGCTTCATGCCAAGGGTCAGGCCGCGCGAGGCGAGCACTTCCTTGATTTCGTTGAGCGACTTGCGGCCCAGGTTCGGGGTCTTGAGCAGCTCGTTCTCGGTGCGCTGGATCAGGTCGCCGATGTAGTAGATGTTCTCGGCCTTCAGGCAGTTGGCCGAACGCACGGTCAGTTCCAGCTCGTCGACGGGGCGCAGCAGGATCGGGTCGAACTGCTGGGCGCTGCGCTGGGCAGGCTGCTCGAACATGCCGGTCAGCTCGCCGCCTTCCAGCTGCGCGAACACGGCCAGCTGCTCGACCAGGATCTTGGCCGAGGCGCGCACGGCGTCTTCGGCGGTGATCGCACCGTTCGTCTCGATCTCGACCAGCAGCTTGTCCAGGTCGGTACGCTGCTCGACGCGGGCGCTCTCGACGGTGTAGCTCACGCGCTTGACGGGCGAGAACGAGGCGTCGAGGACGATGCGGCCGATCGACTTGGTCGGCTCGTCCGCATAGCGGCGCATCGTGCCCGGCACGTAGCCGCGGCCCTTCTCGACCTTGATCTGCATGTCCAGCTTGCCGCCTTGCGACAGGTGGGCGATGACGTGCTCGGGATTGATGATCTCGACGTCGTGCGGCGTCTGGATGTCGGCGGCCGTGACCGGGCCTTCGCCTTCCTTGCGCAGGCTCAGCGTGACTTCGTCACGGTTGTGCAGTTTGAACACCACGCCCTTCAGGTTGAGCAGGATGTTCACGACGTCTTCCTGGACGCCGTCGATCGACGAGTACTCGTGCAGCACGCCGGCGATCGTCACTTCCGTGGCTGCATACCCCACCATCGACGACAGCAGAACGCGGCGCAGCGCGTTGCCGAGCGTGTGGCCGTAGCCGCGCTCGAAAGGCTCGAGCGTGACCTTCGCCTTGTTGGCGGCCAGTTGCTCGACCTGGATGGTCTTGGGTTTCAGCAGGGTGGTTTGCATGCGGACTTCCTCTCAATACCCCCGGCTCGTTACACCGGTAAGGCTGGTGGAGTGCCCACCCCGGATGCCTCCAGGGGGGAACAAAAACTGCAAGAACCGGGCAGCCGTGCAGCCACCCGGTTGGTCTCCGAAGTACTCGCTTAGCGCGAGTAGAGTTCCACGATCAGCGATTCGTTGATGTCGGCGCCGAATTCGTCGCGGTCCGGCGCCTTCTTGAAGGTGCCTTCGGCCTTGTCGATGCTCACTTCCACCCAGCCCGGAATGCCGACCTGCTGGGCCAGTTGCAGCGCCTCGATGATGCGGGCCTGCTTCTTGGACTTTTCGCGCACGGCCACCACGTCGCCGGCCTTGACCAGGTACGACGGGATGTTGACCGACTGGCCGTTCACCGTGATCGCCTTGTGCGACACCAGCTGGCGCGCTTCGGCACGGGTCGAGCCGAAGCCCATGCGGTAGACGACGTTGTCCAGGCGGCACTCGAGCAGCGACAGCAGGTTGGCGCCGGTGTTGCCCTTGCGGCGGTCGGCTTCGGCGAAGTAGCGGCGGAACTGCTTTTCCAGCACGCCGTACATGCGCTTGACCTTCTGCTTCTCGCGCAGCTGCAGGCCGAAGTCGGAGGTGCGCTGGCCCGAGGTGCGGCCGTGCTGGCCGGGCTTGGAGTCGAACTTGGCCTTGTCCGCGATGGAGCGGCGGGCGCTCTTCAGGAACAGGTCGGTGCCTTCACGGCGGGAGAGCTTGGCCTTGGGGCCGAGGTAACGTGCCACGGTATTTTCCTTGGTGTATCTGCCACGGCAGGGCTGCCGCGGGAGCCATCAGTCGAGTCGGTCGATGGCGGTGGGCTTGAGAAAAGCGGAAAGCGAAACGGAAACGCAAAAACGCGCAGGCCGCCCGGAGGCGGTCTGCGCATCCGGCCTCGCCTCAGATGCGGCGACGCTTCTGGGGACGGCAGCCGTTGTGCGGCACCGGCGTCACGTCGGAGATCGACGTGATGCGGATGCCCAGTGCGGCCAGGGCGCGCACCGAGGACTCGCGACCCGGGCCGGGGCCCTTGATCTCGACGTCCAGGTTCTTGATGCCCTGCTCGACCGCAGCGCGGCCGGCCACTTCGGAAGCCACCTGGGCGGCGAAGGGCGTCGACTTGCGCGAACCCTTGAAGCCCTGGCCACCGGAGGAAGCCCACGACAGGGCGTTGCCCTGGCGGTCGGTGATGGTGATGATCGTGTTGTTGAACGATGCATGCACGTGCGCAATGCCGTCCGCAACGTTCTTGCGGACCTTCTTGCGCACACGCTGTGCGGCGTTGTTGGCAGGAGCTTTAGCCATGCTGTTCTCTCTTTACTTCTTCAGGGCCTGGGCAGCCTTGCGCGGACCCTTGCGGGTGCGGGCATTGGTGCGCGTGCGCTGACCACGCATCGGCAGGCCGCGACGGTGGCGGAAGCCGCGGTAGCAGCCGATGTCCATCAGGCGCTTGATGTTCATCGTGGTTTCACGACGAAGATCGCCTTCGATGGTGAATTGGGCGATCTGGTCGCGGATCTTTTCGAGATCGGCGTCCGTCAGGTCCTTGATCTTCTTGGCGTAGTCGATGCCGCAGGCTTCGCAGATCTTGCGAGCGCGGGTGCGGCCGATGCCGAAGATCGCCGTCAGGCCGATCTCGGCGTGCTTGTGCGGCGGGATGTTGATGCCAGCGATACGTGCCATGTGCGTCCTCTAGAACTCTCGAATCAACCCTGGCGCTGCTTGTGGCGCGGGTCGGTGCAGATCACGCGCACCACACCCTTGCGGCGGATGACCTTGCAATTGCGGCAGATGGGCTTGACCGATGCCGAAACTCTCATTTGATTTCTCCTAACTCTTACTGTGGCGACCCTAGGACGCCCGAAACACGATGTGCGTGCCCGGCTCGTCGCGGCAGGGCGTTCACTCGACCTTGCGTTCAACCACCCAACGTTGTCTTGAAGTTGGCCTTCTTGAGCAGCGATTCGTACTGCTGCGACATCAGGTAGTTCTGCACCTGGGCCATGAAGTCCATCGTCACGACAACCAGGATCAGCAACGAGGTGCCGCCGAAATAGAACGGCACGTTGTACTTCAGGATCAGGAACTCCGGCAGCAGGCAGACGAAGGTGATGTACACCGCGCCGGCCAGCGTCAGACGCAGCAGGATCTTGTCGATGTAGCGGGCGGTCTGGTCGCCAGGACGGATCCCGGGGATGAACGCACCGCTCTTCTTCAGGTTGTCGGCAGTCTCGCGGCTGTTGAACACGAGCGCCGTGTAGAAGAAGCAGAAGAACACGATCGCTGCTGCGTACAGCAGCGTGTAGATCGGCTGTCCCGGGGCCAGCGCCGAAGCGATGTCCTTGAGCCAGCGCATGCTGTCGCCGGTGCTGAACCAGCCCACCACCGTCGCCGGCAGCAGGATGATGGACGAGGCGAAGATCGGGGGGATCACGCCAGCCATGTTCAGCTTCAGCGGCAGGTGCGACGCCTGGCCACCGTAGACCTTGTTGCCCACCTGACGGCGCGCATAGTTCACCAGGATCTTGCGCTGCCCGCGTTCCACGAACACCACGAAGTAAGTGACCAGCACGACCAGCGCCACGATGAACAGGGCCACGATCACGCTCATGGCGCCGGTACGCACCAGCTCCAGCAGTCCACCGATCGCATTGGGCAGGCCCGCGGCGATACCGGCGAAGATGATGATCGAGATGCCGTTGCCCAGGCCACGCTCGGTGATCTGTTCGCCCAGCCACATGAGGAACATGGAGCCGGCGGTCAGACTCACCATCGCGGTGAACCGGAAGCCGAAGCCAGGCGACACCACCAGACCGGCAGATGCCTCCAGCGCCACGGCGATGCTGAAGGACTGGAACAGTGCCAGACCCAGCGCGCCATAGCGGGTGTACTGCGTGATCTTGCGGCGACCCGCCTCGCCTTCCTTCTTCAATTGCTCGAAGGAGGGAAGGACATAGGTCATCAGCTGCATGATGATCGATGCCGAGATGTACGGCATGATCCCCAGCGCGAAGACCGTGAAGCGCGACAGCGCACCGCCCGAGAACATGTTGAACAGGCTCAGGATGCCGCCCTGCTGGCCCTGGAACAGCTGAGCCAGCTGGTCCGGGTTGATGCCGGGGACCGGGATGTGCGCGCCGATGCGGTACACCACAAGGGCGAGCAGCAGAAAGACCAGCCGGCGACGCAGGTCGCCGAACTTGCCGGTCTTCGCGAGCGTTGCCGCGTTGGTTGCCACTGTGCTGCCTTGCTTTCGCGTCGGAATCAGGCGACGGAGCCGCCGGCCGCCTCGATGGCTGCCTTGGCACCCGCGGTGGCGCCGATGCCCGTCAGCTTGACGGACTTCGTCAGTTCACCGGCCTTGATGACCTTGACCACCTTGGCCAGCTGGCCCACCAGGCCGGCTTGCTTCAGTGCCAGGACGTCGACTTCGGCCAGGCCCAGCTGCTCCAGCGCGGCGAGGGTGACCTCGGCGTTGAACTTCAGCGAAGCCGACTTGAAGCCGCGCTTGGGCAGGCGGCGCTGCAGCGGCATCTGGCCGCCTTCGAAGCCGACCTTGTGGTAGCCGCCGGAACGCGACTTCTGGCCCTTGTGGCCACGACCTGCGGTCTTGCCCAGGCCGGAGCCGATGCCGCGGCCGACGCGGCGCTTGGCGTGCTTCGCGCCTGCTGCGGGTTGGATGCTGTTGAGTTCCATGTCAGAGCACCTTCACCAGGTAGGCGATCTTGTTGATCATGCCGCGCACGGCGGGCGTGTCCTGCAGCTCGCTCACGCTGTTGAGCTTGCGCAGGCCCAGGCCACGCACGGTCGCGCGGTGCGACTGCTTCGTGCCGATGGGGCTGCGAACCAGCTGGACCTTGACGGTCTGTTGTTGCGTCGTCATTGCGTCTCTCCTGCTCAGGCGAAGATCTCTTCGACCGTCAGGCCGCGCTTGGCAGCGACTTCGGACGGCGTGGTCGAGTTCTTCAGCGCGTCGAGCGTGGCGCGGACCATGTTGTAGGGATTCGACGAGCCATGGCTCTTGGCCACGACGTCGGTGATGCCCATCACTTCGAACACGGCACGCATCGGGCCGCCGGCGATGATGCCGGTACCCTTGGGGGCCGGGGACATCATCACGGTGGAGGCGCCATGGTGGCCGGTGACCTGATGGTGCAGGGTGCCGTTCTTGATCGACACCTTCATGAGGTTGCGGCGGGCTTCTTCCATCGCCTTCTGCACGGCGGCGGGCACTTCCTTCGACTTGCCCTTGCCCATGCCGACGCGGCCGTCGCCGTCACCGACCACGGTCAGTGCTGCGAAACCCAGGATCCGACCACCCTTCACCACCTTGGTGACGCGGTTGATCGAGATCATCTTCTCGCGCAGACCGTCCTCGGGACCTTCGTTCTGCGTTCTTGCCTGAATCTTTGCCATCTTGATTTCCTGTTCTGCGCGGGCGCTTAGAACTGCAGGCCGGCCTCGCGGGCGGCTTCGGCGAGCGCCTTGACACGGCCGTGGTAGGCGAAGCCCGCACGGTCGAAGGCAACCTTCTCGACGCCGGCGGCCTTGGCCTTCTCGGCGATGCGCTTGCCGATGGTGGCAGCGGCAGCGGCGTTGCCGCCCTTGCCGGCACCGCCGAGCGAAGCACGAACTTCGGCTTCGGCCGTGGAGGCCGTGGCCAGCACCTTGGCGCCGTCGCCGGAGATGACGGTGGCGTAGATGTGCAGGTTGGTGCGGTTCACCATCAGACGCGCGACGCCTTGCGTGGCAATGCGGATGCGGGTCTGACGGGCGCGGCGCAGGCGCTGTTCCTTTTTGGTCAACATCATGCAGCCTCTTACTTCTTCTTCGTTTCCTTGATCACGATCTTCTCGTCCGCATAGCGGATGCCCTTGCCCTTGTAGGGCTCGGGAGAGCGGACCGCGCGGATCTCGGCAGCCACCTGGCCGACGCGCTGGCGGTCGGCACCCTTGATCACGATTTCCGTGGGGGTGGGGGTGGCAACGGTGATGCCGGCAGGCATCTCGATGTTGACCGGGTGCGAGTAGCCCACGGCCAGGTTCAGCTTGGTGCCCTGGGCAGCGGCCTTGTAGCCCACGCCCACCAGCGTCAGCTTCTTCTCGAAGCCCTTGCTCACGCCCAGCACCATGTTGTTGACCAGCTGGCGCACCGTGCCGCTCATCGCGTTCGCTTCACGCGACTCGTCGACAGGCGCGAAGGTCAGCTTGCCGTCGTTGGCCGACGCCTTCACCAGCGCATTGGCCGGGATGGACAGCTGGCCGCCAGCGCCCTTGACGCTGATCTGGTCGCCCTTGATCTGCACGTCCACGCCTGCGGGGACGGTGATCGGCATTTTTCCGACTCGGGACATTGTTCAGTTCCTCCGTCTTAGGCCACGTAGCACAGCACTTCGCCGCCGACACCGTTCGCACGGGCCTTGCGGTCGGTCATCACGCCTTGCGGGGTGGTGACGATGGCCACGCCCAGACCGTTCTGGACCTTGGGGATCGCGCCGGCACCCTTGTAGACGCGCAGGCCGGGACGGCTCACGCGCTCGATGCGCTCGATCACCGGGCGGCCGGCGTAGTACTTCAGCGTAATTTCGAGGTTGCTCTTGCCGTCTTCCGTCTTGACCTGGAAGCCGTCGATGTAGCCCTCGTCCTTCAGCACCTGGGCGATCGCGATCTTCACCTTGGAAGACGGGATCGACACGGTGGGCTTCGCGACCATCTGCGCATTGCGGATGCGCGTCAGCAGGTCGGCGATGGGATCACTCATGCTCATGTTTCTTGCTCCTGCCTGGCTTACCAGCTGGCCTTGGTGACGCCGGGGATCTCGCCGTCGAAGGCGAGTTCGCGGACCTTGGCACGGGCCAGACCGAACTGGCGGAAGGTGCCGCGGGGGCGGCCAGTGATTTCGCAGCGGTTGCGCTGGCGGGTGGGGTTCGCGTTGCGCGGCAGCTTCTGCAGCGCCAGGCGGGCGGCGGCACGCTCTTCGTCGCTCTTCTTCGCGTCGTTGGCGGTCGCCTTCAGTTCGTCGTACTTCTTGGCGTACTTGGCGGCCAGCTTGTCGCGCTTGAGTTCGCGCTGGATCAAAGCAACTTTTGCCACAGGGTCACCTTTAGTTCTTGAAGGGGAAGCGGAAGCCCTGCAGCAGCGCCTTGGCTTCTTCGTCGGACTTGGCGGTCGTCGTGATGCTGATGTTCAGACCACGCAGCGCATCCACCTTGTCGTACTCGATCTCGGGGAAGATGATCTGTTCCTTGACGCCGATGTTGTAGTTGCCGCGGCCATCGAAGGCACGGCCGGAGATACCGCGGAAGTCACGCACGCGGGGCAGGGCCACGGTGACGAAACGGTCCAGGAACTCGTACATCTTCACGCCGCGCAGGGTGACCATGCAGCCGATGGCCTGGCCTTCGCGGATCTTGAAGCCGGCGATGGCCTTCTTGGCCTTGGTCACGACGGGCTTCTGGCCGGCGATCTTGGTCAGATCGGCAACGGCGTGGTCCATGACCTTCTTGTCGGCGACGGCCTCACTCACGCCCATGTTCAGCGTGATCTTGGTCAGGCGCGGGACCTGCATCGGCGACTTGTAGCCGAACTTCTCGGCCAGTTCTTTAGCGATCTTTTCGCGGTAGTGTTGTTGCAGACGGGCCATGGTGTACCTCAGGCAGCCTTGATTTCTTCGCCGCTGGACTTGAAGACGCGCACGCGCTTGCCGTCCACCAGCTTGATGCCCACGCGGTCGGCCTTGCCGGTCGCGGCATTGAAGATGGCCACGTTGGATTGATGGATGGGCATGGCCTTCTCGACGATGCCGCCGGTCGTGCCCTTCATGGGGTTGGGCTTGGCGTGCTTCTTGACGAGGTTCACGCCCTCGACGACCACGTGGGTCTCGTCGGCGCGCAGGCTGACGGTGCCTTGCTTGCCCTTGTCGCGGCCGGCGATCACGATGATCTTGTCGCCCTTGCGAATCTTGTTCATGGCGTTGTCCTCTTACAGAACTTCGGGGGCCAGCGAAACGATCTTCATGAACTTCTCGGTACGCAGTTCACGCGTCACGGGTCCGAAGATGCGGGTGCCGATCGGCTCCAGCTTGGCGTTGAGCAGGACGGCGGCATTGCCGTCGAACTTGACGAGCGAACCGTCGCCACGACGGATGCCCTTGGCGGTGCGCACCACGACGGCGTTGTAGATCTCGCCCTTCTTGACGCGACCGCGCGGCGCGGCTTCCTTGACGCTCACCTTGATGACGTCGCCGACGCTCGCATAACGACGCTTGGAGCCGCCGAGCACCTTGATGCACAGGACGGACTTCGCACCCGTGTTGTCGGCCACTTCGAGCCGGGATTCAGTCTGGATCATTGCTAATAGTTCCCAACTTGTACCGTTGAGGCCAGACGTCCGGCAGTGTGCCGGCGCGAGAAACCTGTTCGGTCAGTCTTGGGCCCGTCGTCGGCGTGCACAAAAAAGCCGTATGGCGCCTTTGCTCGTTGCACGCGTCCGTCTGGGCGGAAAGAGTTCGCTTTTTAGGGCGAAGCCGGCGATTATTGCAGGCTTTCCCAGGGCTGTCAACCACCTATCCAGCACCGGAGACGAATCGAGCGCCACCTGCGTCAGGCGCGCAGGGCATGCCCCCCGACCACGCCTGCGAAGACGGCGAAGCCCAGCCAGTGGTTGTGCCGGAAGGCGCGAAAGCACCCTTCCCGCGTGCGGTGGCGGATCAGCGTCCAGTGCCACAGCGCCTGCCCGGCCGCCGCGACCAGGCCCAGCGCGAAGGGCCAGCCGAGTCCGGCCGCGAACCCGGCCCAGCCCCACACCGCCAGGAACAGCATGTAGCAGGCCATCACCACCGCCACATCGAAGCGGCCCAGCGTGATGGCGGAGGTCTTGATGCCGATGCGCAGATCGTCGTCGCGGTCGACCATGGCGTATTCGGTGTCGTAGGCCAGCACCCAGCCCAGGTTGCCCAGGAGCAGCCAGGCGGCCAGCATCGGCACGGCCCCGTCGCGCACCGCGCTGAAGGCCATCGGGATGCCCATGCTGAAGGCGATGCCCAGGACGGCCTGGGGCATCGACACGACACGCTTGGCGAAGGGATAGGCGAGCGTGATGGCCAGCGCGCCGAAGGACCAGGCCACCGTGGGCCGGTTGGTCGTCAGCACCAGGCCGAAGGCCGCCAGTGCCAGCACCGCGCCCAGGGCCAGCGCTTCCCGGGTGGAGACGGCGCCGCTGGTCACCGGCCGCTGCGCCGTGCGCTTGACGTGGCGGTCGAAGTCGCGGTCGGCGACATCGTTGACGCAGCAGCCGGCGCTGCGCATGAGGATGGTGCCGAGCACGAAGACGGCCAGCAAATGCCAGCCTGGGAATCCGCCCGCCGCGAACCACAGGGCGCCCAGCGTGGGCCACAGCAGCAGCAGCCAGCCGGCCGGCCGGTCCCAGCGGACCAAGTCCAGATAAAGAGAAAGCCGCCCGCGGCGGGCGGGCGGCTTGGGGGCGATGGCGCTGCTCACTCTTCCAGGAGCGAACGCAGCATCCAGGCGGTCTGGTCGTGCACGGTGCAGCGGGCGGTGAGCATGTCGGCCGTCGGATCGTCGCCGGCTTCCTCGGCCACCGGAATGAACTCGCGGGCGATGCGCGAGACGGTCTCATGGCCCTTGACCAGGATGCGCACCATCTCCATGGCACGCGGCGGCTGCTGGGGCACGTCGGGCACGGTGGAGATCTTGCTGAACTCGGCGTACGAGCCCGGCGCGTAGTGGCCCAGCGCACGGATGCGCTCGGCAATCACGTCGGTGGCGTTCCACAGTTCCGTGTACTGCGCCATGAACATGGCGTGCAGCGAGTTGAAGTGCGGACCGGTCACGTTCCAGTGGAAGTTGTGGGTCGTGAGGTAGAGCGTGTAGGTGTCGGCCAGCACGCGCGACAGGCCTTCGGCAATGGCAGCGCGGTCCTGGCGGTCGATGCCGATGTTGATCATGGGCGCATTGCGGCCGCCGGATTCCGGCGCCACCAGATCGCCGCCCTTGTCGGGCACGTTGCCGGCCGAAGCGGCGGGCGCCGAGGCCACGATGGGGTTCTTGTCCTTCTTGGGCGGCTTGGGAAGCTTGGCCATGCTGGATTCCTTTGGTGACAGGGATGGAGAAAGAAAAACGGTGCGCTGCCGGCGGCGAGCGCTGCGCCGCTCGGCGCGCGATGGCTCTACCTTAGGCCGACCGGCCCGTGCGAGGCAACAGGGCCGACTCTATCGAAGACATAGCGGCCCGCCATGCAGGCCATTGCCGCATCAGGACAAACGTTTGACGCCCGGCAATTCGCAGGCATAGATCGCGTTGCGCAGCGCGGCGATGGCCTCGTAGCGGGTGAAGCTGCGGCGCCAGGCCAGCACCACGCGGCGCGAGGGCGGCGTGCCGTCGCGGTCGTCGCGCACGGGCACGTAGCGCACGATGGGCTCCAGGTCCTTGCGGGCCTTGCTGCGCGGCTTGAGCGCCTCGGGCGGCACCGACAGGCGCGGCACCAGGGTTACACCCATGCCGGCCGCCACCATGTGCTTGATGGTCTCCAGCGACGAGCCCTCGAAGCTCTTGCGGATGCCCTCGGCATTGCTCGAGAAGCGTGCGAATTCGGGGCAGACCTCCAGCACGTGGTCGCGGAAGCAGTGGCCGGTGCCCAGCAGCAGCATGGTCTCGTTCTTGAGCTCGTCGGAGCTGACCCATTCGCGCGCGGCCAGCGGATGCTGGGCCGGCACGGCGGCCAGGAAGGGCTCGTCGTAGAGCTGGGCCATCGCCAGGCCGGAATCGGGAAAGGGCTCGGCCATGATGGCGCAGTCGATCTCGCCGGCGCGCAGCATCTCCAGCAGCTTGGCGGTGAAGTTCTCCTGCAGCATCAGCGGCATCTGCGGCGTGCGGGCGATGTTCTGGCGCACCAAGTCCGGCAGCAGGTAAGGCCCGATGGTGTAGATGACGCCCAGGTTCAGCGGGCCGGCAAGCGGGTCCTTGCCGCGCTTGGCGATTTCCTTGATGGTGGCGGCCTGGTCGAGCACCGACTGGGCCTGCTGCACGATCTGCTCGCCCAGGGGCGTGACCGTCACCTCGCCGGCGCTGCGCTCGAAGAGCTTCACCTCGAGCTCGTCTTCCAGCTTCTTGATCGCCACCGACAGCGTGGGCTGGGAGACGTAGCAGGCCTCGGCCGCCTTGCCGAAATGCCGCTCGCGCGCCACCGCGACGATGTATTTGAGTTCGGTCAGGGTCATAGCTTGCGTAAATTATGCGCGCCACCCCCGCCAGGATGCCCCGCCGGGCCCTCTTACACTTTCCAGAAAAGTACAAGGGAGGGCTTGTCATGTGGTTCATGGGTCTGGTCGCCGGCGTGATGATGGGCATGCTCGTCCAGTCGTTCACGGCGGCGATCTGGTTGGGTCTGCTGGGCATCGCGGCGGGCGCCGCTTACGGCGCCAGGTTGCGGGAGAAGGAGGCGAGTGCGGCGGCGGCAGCGGCGCCCGCGACGCTGCCGGTCTCGGAGGCGGCCCTGCGCGCCCAGGTGCGCGAGCTTCAACAGCAGGTCACCCAGTTGACGCACCGCGTGGGCCTGCTCGAGCAGGCCCGCGGCGAGGCGCCGACGGCGGCGCAGCAGCGGCCGACCCCGCCGCTGACGGACACCGTGGCCACACCGCCGAGGCCTGTGCCTGCGCGCGCAGCCACGGCCGCGACGACGGTGGCGCCACTGCCTGAGGCCCGATCCCCCTCGACCAACGTACCGGCGCAGGCCGATGCCCCCGCCCTGCAAGCCGCCGGGCCAGCCCCGGTGCCCGCCGCGATGCCGGCACCCGCGCCGCAGGCGCGCCCCACCGCCCGGGCGATGGTGGCCGAGCCCCCCGTGGCGCCACTGGAAGACGCGGCCGAACCCGCACGCCCCGCCGTCCCGCCCGCCGTGCAGGTGCCGCTGCGCGACCGCTTGCCGACCCCGCTGGCGAAGCTGATCTTCGGCGGCAACACGCTGGTCAAGCTGGGCGTGCTGATCCTCTTCCTTGGCCTGGCCTTCCTGCTGCGCTACACCGCCGAGCGCGTCACCGTGCCGGTCGAGCTGCGCTACGCCGGCGTCGCGCTGGTGGGCACCGGCCTGCTGGTCGGTGGCTGGCTCCTGCGGCTGCGCCGACAGACCTATGCCCTGATCCTCCAGGGTGCCGGCATCGGCGTGCTCTACCTCACGACCCTGGCCGCGATGAAGCTGAACGGGCTGCTGCCACCGGCCCCGGGACTCGGCTTCCTGTTCGCCGTGGCCGTGCTGAGCGCGGCGCTGGCCGTCCTGCAGAACGCGCCGATCCTGGCCATCGTGGCGGCGCTGGAAGGCTTTGCCGCCCCGGCGCTGGCATCGACCGGCGGCAGCCCGCCCGCCCCCCTGTTCGCCTACCTGCTGGTGCTCGACCTCGGCATCTTCGCCATCGCGCACTTCAAGGCCTGGCGGGTGCTCAACCTGATCGGCTTCGCCGGCACCTTCACGCTGGCCAGCGGATGGGCGCACCGCAATTACAGCGACGCCGATTACGGCGTGACCCAGGCATTCCTGGTCGTGTTCTTCCTGCTCTTCGCCTTCATCGGCCTGCTGTTCGCCCGGCGCACGCTGCGCGACATGCCGGCCGAGGACGCCGCCCCGCTCGTCCAGCGCGCCACCGACACCCTTCGACGCGTCGGCCGGGTAGACAGCGCCCTCACCTTCGGTCTGCCGATGGCGGCCTTCGGCCTGCAGTACGCGATGGTGCGGGAGGCCGCGTTCGGGCCCGCCTTCGCGGCGCTCGGCTTCGCGGCCTTCTACCTGGCCCTGGCGCGGCTCGTCCTGTCGACCCAGCCGCGCGGGCTCGCCCTGCTGGCCGAGGCCTACGTCATCGTGGGCGTCATCTTCATCAACCTGGCTATCCCGCTCGGGCTGGAAGGCCGCTGGAGCGGCGCCACCTGGGCCATCGAGGCGGCGGGCATGTACTGGCTGGGCCAGCGCCAGGGTCGGGTCTATGCGCGCCTGTTCGCCTTCCTGGTGCTGGGCGGCGCCATCGTCCAGCTGCTGCGGGACACCGGCATCGCCGACGCCTCGCAGCCGGCCCTGCTCCAGGGCAGCCTGATCGGGCCGCTGATGGTGGCCGCCGGCGCGCTGTTCATGTGGCGGGCCCTGCGGCGCGCCGCCCTGCCCGACGGCTGGGAAGCGGGGCTGGGGGCAGCGCTGCCCTGGGTGGGCGTCGCGGCGCTGACGATGCTGCCGTGGCAGGTGCTGGCCCCCCGCTGGGCAGCAAGCGCGACGGGGCTGATGGCCGTGGGGGTGTTCGCCGTCGCCCGGCGCTTCGGCTTGCGGCCGCTGCTTCCCATCGTCCGCGCCCTGCAGGCCCTGGCCGTGCTGGCCTTCCTGGCGACCGTGCAATGGGGAGCGCCCGACACCGCCGCGCTGGCTGGCGGCTGGCAGGGCATGGTCGCCGCCGTGCTGGTCGCGGCCGCGCTGCTCCTGCCGGCGCTGTGGCCCGGCCAGGCGCAGCCGAGCGGCGTCGGCCCGGCCGCCGCCCCCGCGCGCTCGCCGGCGCAGGTCGTCGCGGTACTGGCCGGCGTGGCGCTGCTGCACCTGGCCATGCTGTTCGGCATGGACTGGCGGCATGCCGCGCTGATCTGGCCCTTCACGGCCCTGCTGGTGATGCACCTGGCGCTGCGGCGCGACCATCCGCCCCTGGCGGCGATGGCCGCCGGCCTCTACGCCCTGGCGGCGCTGCTGTTCCTCGGCACCGGCGGTCCCGGTTCCGCCGCCCAGGCAGGCGACGGCTTGCGGGCGTTCGCGCACCTGGGCTTCTGGACCCCGCTGGCCCTGGGGCTCACGGCGCTCACGGCGGGCGACTGGCTGCGCGCCGCGGCGCATCGCGTGGCGGCGGCGCACCGCGTCGATCCGCAGCAGCCCGTGCAGTCCGGCACCGTCGCCAATGCCTGGACCGCAGCGCCCTTCGTCCAGTGGCCGGCGCCCCTGGCGGCGCTGGCGGGCTGGCTGCTGGCCCTGGACGGCGAGATCCTGCGCCTGCTGGCCGTCCACGGGCAGGACGCCTACCGCGCATCCGCCACGGTGGGCGTCACCCTGCTGACCTCCGCGCTGGCCACATGGATCGCCGTGCGCCGCGACTGGCGGCAGCTCGGCCTGACCACACTGGCCACCCTGCCCGCCCTGATGGCGTCGGCGGCGGTGGCGGTGGCGCACAGCCGCGGCCTGGACAGCCCCTACCAGCCATTCGCCGCACTGGGCTGGCTCGCCTGGCCCCTGGCACTGCTGTGGCACCTGACGCTGCTGCGCCTGCAGCGGTGCTGGCGCGAGGCCGCCGACCTGACGCCCTGGCACCTGGCCGGCGCCTGGTTCTTCCTGCTGCTCGCCACGCGCGAAGGCCAATGGCAACTCGGCCGCCTGAGCGGCCTGCCGGACGGGCTGGACGGCTGGTCCCTGCTGGGCTGGGTGCTGGTGCCCGCCGCGGTGCTGTGGGCGCTGTGCGCCCCCGGGCTGGCACGCGCCTGGCCGTTGAACGAGCAGCGGCGAACCTACGTCGAGGTCGCGCTGGCCCCGGTCGCCGCCTGCCTGCTGGCCTGGGCCTGGGTCACCAACGTGGCCAGCCCCGGCGACGCCACGCCGCTGCCCTTCGTGCCACTGCTCAATCCGCTCGAACTGGGCCAATGGTTCGTGCTGCTGGCCCTGCTGAGATGGTGGGCGGCCTTGCCGGACGGCTCGGCGGTCCGGCAGCCGCCCCGCTTCCTGCAGCCCGTGGCAGCGTTGACCGGCTTGGCCCTGCTGACGGGCATGGCGCTGCGCGCCTGCCACCACTACGCAGGCGTGGCATGGCGGGCCGACGCGCTGTATGCGTCGTGGCTGGCGCAGGCCACGCTGTCGATCCTGTGGGCGCTGCTGGGCGTGCTGTCCATGGTGGTCGGCAACCGGCGCGGGCGGCGTTCGCTGTGGATCGGCGGCGCGGCGCTGCTGGGGCTGGTGGTGGTCAAGCTCTTCTTCGTGGAACTGGCCAACCATGGCGGGCTGTTCCGCATCGTCTCCTTCATCGGCGTCGGGGCGTTGCTGCTGCTGGTGGGCTACTTCGCACCCGTGCCGGCGGCACGGGAACCAGCCGGGGACGGAAAGGCAACCTCATGAAAGACATGCTTCGCCTCGGCCTGGGTGCCCTCGCCATGGTGGCTGGCGGCCTCGCCGTTGCCCAGCAGCAGGCGCCGCTGACCCTGGACGGACCGGGCCCGTTCTACCGCTTGGTCGTGCCGTCCGCCATCCACGGGCTGCTGCCGGACGGCGACCTGCGGGATGTGCGCGTGCGCAATGCCGCGGGCCAGGCCGTCCCCTTCGCCTGGCTGGATGCCGAGGACGATCCGCAGGCCCGGCCGCGCGTCGAGTCGCACGAGGTTGCCCTGCTGCCGCTGCCGACCCGCGCGGACACGGCCCCCGACCTGCTCGGCCTCAAGCTGCGCCCCGACGGCTCGCTGGCCCTCGCCGCAGCGAGCGCCGCGCTGTCGTCGGCCCCCGCGCAGGCCTGGGTGATCGACAGCCGCCGGGCCGACGGCGCGCTGGTGCGGATCCGCTTCGAGCTGGCCGGCGACGCGCAAGGCATCTTCCCCTTTACGCTCGAGACGTCCGACGATCTGCGCCGGTGGCAGCCCCTGCTCGCCGACGACCAGCTCGTGCGCCTGCAGCGCGACGGCCAGTCGATCGAGCGCCTCGCCATCGACCTGGGACGGGTGCGGGCGTCCTTCCTGCGCCTGAGCTGGCGGGACGGCGTCCAGGCGCCCGCCCTCGCCCGGGCCTGGGTCGACAGCGTGCGCACGCCGGCGCCGGCGCCACCGGCGCTGGAATGGTCGGCGGCGGTGGCGCCCAGCCGTTGCGGCGCGGACTTCTGCGACTATCCCGCGCCCCCGGGGCTGCCGCTGCAGCGCCTGCGCATCCACCTGGCCGACCGCAACACGATGGCCCCGGTCCAGGTGTCGGGGCTGTCGCCGGCCGGCGCGGCGGAGGCACGTGGCCATCGCCATGTGCTCGATGCGCTCCGTCACGGCGGTGGCCGGGACCGCGCCGACGCGCCGGCCGGTGCGCTGCAAGTCCAGCGGCTGGCCGACACCGTGGTCTACCGCCTCGACCAGGGCGGCGGGGAGGTCCATGCCGCGCCGGTCGCGCTGGACGGCGGGGCCCACGCCTTCGTGCGCCTGCAGACCCGCGGCCCGATGGCGGCGCTGGGCACGCGGCCGCCCACGGTGTCCTTCGCCGCGCGGCCCCGTGTGCTGGAGTTCCTGGCCCAGGGCCAGCCGCCCTTCGTGCTCAGTTGGCAGGCGTCGGCGCACGATGCGGCGGCGGACAGCGCCAATGCCGCGGCCCTGAAGACCTTGCGCGCGGGCATCGCCCAGCAAGCCCCCGGCCGGGCCACGGTCACGCTGCCCGCACCGCCGCCGGCCGTCGCTTCCACGGCAGCGGCGCCCGGGCCTGCCGCTGCTTCCGCGACGCCCGCGGCGCGACGCAGTCCCTGGCTGTGGGCGGCGCTCGGCTCGGGACTGCTGGTGCTGGGGGCGATGGCGTGGTCGTTGCTGCGCAGCCTGAACAAGCCCTCCGGCGACCGCTGATCGCCCGGCCCGGCGCCGCGATGCGCCCCGCGCCGTCAGGCCTTGAGGAATTCCGCTTTCGTCCCCAGCCACCGGTCCACGTGCCGATGCGCCTGGTCCGGGTGGCGGTCCAACAGCTGCGGCGCCAGGTCGCGCGCCCATTCGAGCAGGCGCTGGTCGGTCGCCAGGTCGGCGAAGCGCAATAGGGGCGCGCCGGACTGGCGGGCGCCGAGGAACTCGCCGGGGCCGCGGATCTCCAGGTCGCGCCGGGCGATCTCGAAACCGTCCGCCGTCTCGACCATCGCCGTCAGCCGGGCCTTGGCGGCCTGGCCCACGCGGCCGCTGTCGCCCGGCGCGTAGAGCAGCACGCAGGCCGAGGCCGCCGCGCCGCGGCCCACCCGGCCGCGCAACTGGTGCAGCTGCGAGAGGCCGAAGCGCTCCGAATGCTCGATCACCATCAGCGAGGCATTGGGCACGTCCACGCCCACCTCGATGACGGTGGTGCTGACCAGCACCTGCAGTGTGCCGGCGCTGAAGTCGGCCATCACAGCCTGCTTCTCGGCGGTGGGCATGCGCGAATGCAGCAGGCCGACGCGCACCGTCTCGCCCAGGGCGTCGGCCAGCTCGTCGCGGGTGGCGGTGGCGTTGCGCAGGTCCACCGCCTCGCTTTCCTCGATCAGCGGGCAGACCCAGTAGACCTGCCGGCCCTGCTGGATCTGGCCATGGATGCGGGCGATGACCTCGTCGCGCCGGTGCTCGGCCAGCAGCTTGGTGACGACCGGCGTGCGGCCGGGCGGCAGCTCGTCCAGGGTGGAGACGTCCAGGTCGGCGTAGTAGCTCATGGCCAGGGTGCGCGGGATGGGCGTGGCGCTCATCATCAGCAGGTGCGGCTCCAGGGCCTGCATGCCCCCCTGGCCCTCTCCGCCTTCCGACGCCTTGCCGCGCAGCGCCAGCCGCTGGGCCACGCCGAAGCGGTGCTGCTCGTCGACGATGGCCAGCGCCAGCCGCTGGAAACGCACCTTCTCCGAGATGACCGCATGCGTGCCCACCACCAGCGCCGCTTCGCCGCTTTCGACGGCCGCCGCCATGGCGTCGCGCTCGCGCTTCTTCTGGCTGCCGGTGAGCCAGGCCACGCGCCGGCCCTGGGCGGCCAGCAGCGGGTCGAGCCAGCCGACCAGCTTGCCGAAATGCTGCGAGGCCAGGATCTCGGTGGGCGCCATCAGCGCGCACTGGAAGCCGGCATCGATGCAGCGGGCTGCGGCCAGCGCGGCCACCAGCGTCTTGCCCGAACCGACGTCGCCCTGCAGCAGCCGGTGCATGGGCTGGCGGTGGGCTAGGTCGGCGGCGATCTCGCGGTCGGCGCGGGCCTGGGCGCCGGTGGGCGAAAAAGGCAGCGCCGCCAGCAGGCGGGCATGCAGGCTGCCTTCGCCGGTGCCGGCGCGCAGCACGGGCGCGCGCTGGGCCTCGCGGGCGCGGCGGGCCTCCAGCTGGGACAGCTGCTGGGCCAGCAGCTCCTCGGCCTTCAGGCGCTGCCAGGCCGGGTGGCTGCGGTCCTCCAGCGCGACCAGGGCCACGTCGGGGGTTGGGTGGTGCAGGAACTCGAGCGCGGCGCGCAGGCTCCAGGCGCCGTGGGGCAGCAGCTCGGCGGGGATCAGCTCGTCCAGCCCGGCACGCGCCAGGCCGGCCTGCACGGCCCGCCGCAGCACCGGCTGGGCCAGGCCGGCCGTCGTGGCATAGACCGGCGTGAGCGCCAGCGGCAGCGCCGTGCCGGCCGCCTTGACGACGGGGTGCAGCATCGTCCGGCCGACGAAGCCGCCCTTCACCTCGCCGCGGGCGCGCACCCGGCTGCCGGGCGCCAGCTGCTTCTGCTGCGACGGATAGAAATTGAAGAAGCGCAGCTGGCAGGTGTCGCTGCCGTCGTCCAGCGTGGCGATGAGCTGGCGGCGCGGGCGGAACACGATCTCGCTGTCCACGATCACGCCTTCGACCTGCGCCTGTTCGCCATCGCGCACGTGGGCCAGCTGCACGATGCGCGTCTCGTCCTCGTAGCGCAGCGGCAGGTAGAGCGCGAAGTCGATGTCGCGCACCAGGCCCAGTTTTTTCAGCGCGCGCTGCACCTGGCTTTCGCCGCTGCCAGGCGCGCGGGGCGCGGCGGGCGCGGGGGCAGGCGAAGCGAGGGGGCGCGCGGACATGGGACAATTCTGCCTCCCCGCCCTCCTTCGCCCCGCGCGTGACGCCGCCGCCACGCGCCGGCCTCATCGGAGGGCTTCCGCCTCTTTCTTGGAACGGGCCCGTCCGGCCCTCAAGCATGTCCCGCACCGACTTCACGCTCTCGGATTTCGACTTCGCGCTGCCGCCCGAACTGATCGCGCAGCAACCCGCCCCCGAACGCAGCGCCTCGCGCCTGCTCGACGGCACCGGCCCCGAACCCACCGACCGCATCTTCCGCGACCTGCCTGCGCTGCTGCGCGAGGGCGACCTGCTGGTCTTCAACGACACGCAGGTGGTCAAGGCCCGCCTCTTCGGCGAGAAGCCCACCGGCGGCCGGCTGGAGCTGCTGATCGAGCGCGTGCTGGACGGCCAGGAAGTGGCCGCCCACATGAAGGTCAGCAAGAAGCCGGCCGTGGGCACCGTGCTACGCATGGACACGCCCCCCGGCCAGCCGGCCTTCCGCGCCACGCTGCTGGGCCGCTGGCCCGAGGAAGGCGGCCCGCTGTTCCGCTTCGCGCTGGCGAGCGACGACGGTGCCGACCCCTACACGCTGATGGAACGCCACGGCCACGTGCCCCTGCCGCCCTACATCGAGCGCCAGCAGGCGCAGGAGACCGCGGCAGACGCCGCCGAGGACGCGCGCCGCTACCAGACGGTCTTCGCCCGCGTGCCCGGCGCCGTGGCCGCGCCCACGGCGGCGCTGCATTTCGACGAGGCGCTGCTGGCGCAACTGGAGGCCCGCGGCGTGCGCCGCGCCAACGTCACGCTGCACGTGGGCGCCGGCACCTTCCAGCCCGTCAAGGCCGAGAACATCGCCGAGCACGTGATGCATGCCGAGCGCTACCACGTGCCGCCCGCCACGCAGCAGGCGATTGCCGACTGCCGCGCCCGCGGCGGCCGCGTGGTGGCGGTGGGCACGACCACCGTGCGCACCCTCGAATCCTGGGCCGCCAGCGGCCAGGCGCAGGGCGACACGCAGATCTTCATCACGCCGGGCTTCCGCTTCCGGCACGTGGACCTGCTCGTCACCAACTTCCACTTGCCCAAGAGCACGCTGATGATGCTGGTCAGTGCCCTGGCGGGCTACGAGCGGGTGATGGCGCTCTATGCCCATGCCATTCGTGAGCGCTACCGCTTCTTCAGCTACGGCGACGCGATGCTGCTGGAGCGCGCGGCATGAGCGCCCGGCCGTCTGCGCCGAAGGGCGCACGCACCGCCAACGAGGCGCGGCCGGCCTGGCGCCTGCTGCAAACCGTCCTCCTGGGTGCGCTGCTGGGATTCGTGCTTCCAGCCGCCGCACGCGGCTACACGCCCGCCGGCCGCTGCGGCGACTTCGCCCGGCTGGACATTCCCAGCCCCGCCGGCACCTGCGTCGCGCTGCTGGCCGACGAGGCCGAGGGCCTGCGTGCCCCGCGCCGCATCCTGGAGGTGGCGCCCGGCCGCTACTGGATCGCCGACATGGGCTCCTGGGAGCCGAAGCGTGGCCGCCTGCTGGAGATGACGCTGCCCGCCGATGGCCCCGCGCCGCGCCGCGCCCGCATCGCCGTGCTGGCCAGCGGCCTCGACCGTCCGTCAGGCCTCGCATTGGCCCCCGACGGCAAGGTCTACGTCGGCGAAGCCGGCCGCGTCTGGCGCACGCCTGTCGGCGCGCCCGGCGCCGAGCCGCAGCGCGAAACGGTGCTCGACGGACTGCCTGACGACGGCACCCATCCGCTCAAGGAAATCGCCTTCGGCCCGGGTGATCGGCTCTACGTCAACGTCGGCTCCAGCAGCGACAACTGCCGCAGCGGCAAGGACGCGCCGACCCTGCCCTGCCCCGACGGCGAAGGCGCCAAGCCGCGCGCCGCCGTGTACGAGGCGCAGCTCGCCGGCCCGCAGCGCACCGTGCAGCGCTTCGCGCCCTTCGCCACCGGCCTGCGCAACAGCATGGCCCTGGCCGTGCTGCCCGCCACGGCGGGCGCCACCGAAGGCCGCGTGCTGCAGGGCGAGAACAGCATCGACTACCGCGACGCGCAGAGCCCGCCCGAAGAACTGAACCTGCTGCAGCGCGGCCGCTTCTACGGCTGGCCCTACTGCGTCGGCCCGCGCAAGAACGCCCAGGGCTACGAAGGCCGCTTCGACTGCAGCAAGAGCGAGGCGCCGCTGGCCCTGTGGCCCGCGCACGCCGCGCCGCTGCAGATGCTGCCCGGCCCCGCCAAGACGCCCTTCGCCGGCCAACTGCTCGTCGCCTGGCGCGGCCCGCAGGCCAGCGGCCACCGCGTGGTCGGCTTCAAGCTCGACCCCAAGACCGGTCTGCCCGCAGGCCCCGCCATCGACTGGCTCGCGGGTTGGCATGCCAAGGACGGCGTGCGGCCCATGGGCCGGCCCACCGGCCTCACCGTCGACCGCGCCGGCCGCCTGCTGGTGGTGGAAGACTTCAACCGCACCGTGCTGATGCTGCTGCCCGCGCAGCCCCCGGCCGCCCAACCTTCTTCGTCCGCCAAGCCATGACCGCCCTCCAGTTCGACCTGCTGGCCACCGACCCCGACAGCCATGCGCGCCGGGGCACGCTGACCCTCAACCATGGCGTGGTGCAGACGCCGATCTTCATGCCCGTGGGCACCTACGGCACCGTCAAGGGCGTCATGCCGCGCAGCCTGGAAGAGATGGGCGCGCAGATCATCCTGGGCAACACCTTCCACCTGTGGATGCGCCCCGGCTTGGACGTGATGGGCGCCTTCGGCGGCCTGCATGCCTTCGAGCAGTGGAACAAGCCCATCCTCACCGACTCGGGCGGCTTCCAGGTCTGGAGCCTGGGCGCGATGCGCAAGATCAGCGAGGAAGGCGTCAAGTTCGCCTCGCCGGTCAATGGCGACAAGCTGCTGCTCACGCCCGAGGTGTCGATGCAGATCCAGACGGTGCTCAACAGCGACATCGTCATGCAGTTCGACGAATGCACGCCCTACGAAACCCAGGGCCGCATCACCAACGAGGCCGAGGCGCGCCGCTCCATGGAACTGAGCCTGCGCTGGGCCAGACGCTGCCAGGCCGAATTCGCGCGGCTGCAGAATCCCAACGCCCTGTTCGGCATCGTGCAGGGCGGCATGTTCGAGCACCTGCGGGAGGAATCGCTGGCCGCGCTGGTGGAGATGGACTTCCCCGGCTATGCCGTCGGCGGCGTGAGCGTGGGCGAGCCCAAGGAGGACATGCGCCGCATCACCGCCCACACGCCGCACCGCCTGCCGGCCCACAAGCCGCGCTACCTGATGGGCGTGGGCACGCCAGAGGACCTGGTCGAGGGCGTGGCCCAGGGCGTGGACATGTTCGACTGCGTGATGCCCACCCGCAATGCGCGCAACGGCACCATCTTTACCCGCTACGGCGACCTCAAGCTGCGCAACGCCCGCCACCGCAACGACCCGCAGCCGCTGGACCCGAGCTGCACCTGCCATGCCTGCGCCGGCACCGCCGGCGTGAGCTGGGCCGATGGCGGCCGCGGCGGCTTCTCGCGCGCCTACCTGCACCACCTGGACCGCTGCGGCGAGATGCTGGGGCCGATGCTCACCACCATCCATAACCTGCACTACTACCTGAACCTGATGCGCGAGATCCGCGAGGCGCTGGACGCGGGCCGCTTCGGCGAATTCCGGCGGCAGTTCGCGAGCGACCGGGCACGGGGCGTCTGACCGTCCTGCCCCCAACGACAAAGCGGCCCGAAGGCCGCTTTTCTTTTGGGGCGCGCGATGGCTCAGCGCATCTCGGGCGGCAGCGTGCCGCCGTTGGCCGCGATGCGGGTCATCACCTGCTTGTGCAGCCAGATGTTCCATTCGGCGGAGCCCGGCTCGGCATTGCCGGTGTAGATGAATTCGTTGGCCAGTTCCTTGCGGGCGGCCAGGCTGCTGTCCAGGCCGAGCAGCTTGAGCAGGTCCACGATGGAGGTGCGCCAGTTGAGCTGGGCCGCACCCGGCATGGCATCGAGGATGGGGGCCACCTCGCCCAGCGGGATGGACGGCGGCGGCGCGGGCACGGCCGGCGCAGGCGCGGCGGCGGCGG
>NZ_LDSL01000061.1 GCF_001476815.1 Pseudacidovorax intermedius
CTGCGCATGACCTACCAGTGCGCGCGGGCGGTGGCGCCGGCCAGCAGGTATTCGACCGCGTCCTCGGCGCTGGCAATGCCGCCGCAGCCGATGACCGGGATGCGCACCGCCCGCGCGCACTGGTAGGTCATGCGCAGCGTGACCGGCTTGAGCGCCGGCCCCGACAGCCCGCCCATGCCGTTGCCCAGCCGCGGCCGGCGGGTGTGCACGTCGATGGCCATGCCCAGCGCGGTGTTGCCCATCACCACCGCGTCGGCGCCGGCCGCTTCGGCGGCGCGGGCGATGGCGGCCACGTCGCCCGCGTTGGGCGTCAGCTTGGCCCACAGCGGCAGGTGGGTGGCGCGGCGCATGGCCGCGATGGCGTCGTGCGTGCTGCGCGCACTCATGGCGAAGGCCAGGCCATCGGCCTCCAGGTTGGGGCAGGAGATGTTGGCCTCGATGGCGGCCACGCCGGGGCGCGAGAGCACCCGCACGGCCGCCGCGAATTCGGCCACCGTGTCGGCCGACAACGAGACGACCACCGGCGTGCCGAAGCCCTGGTAGGCCGGCAGCACGTCGCGCACGAAGACGTCCAGGCCCTTGCTGGGAATGCCGATCGAATTGAGCAGGCCGCCGTGCACCTCGGCCACGCGCGGCGTCGGGTTGCCGACGCGCGTCCTGGGCGTGACGCTCTTGATCACCAGGGCGCCCAGGCCGCCCAGGTCCAGCGCTTCCTGGTACTCGACGGCGAAGCAGCCGGAGGCCGGCATCACCGGGTTGCGCAGCGCCAGGCTGCCGATGCGCACCGAGAGCTCAGCCATGCCAGCCTCCCACCATCTCGCGCAGCGGGAATACGGGGCCTTCGCGGCAGACGCGCTGCAGGGCGACGTGGCCGTCCTGCTCGAAGGGCCGCACGCACGACAGGCACACGCCCATGCCGCAGGCCATGCGCTGTTCCAGCGCCACCTCGGCATGGATGTGCGGATGCGGCTGCAGCAGGCGGCGCAGCAGCAGCGCCAGCCGTTCGGAGCCGCAGGTGTAGACGGCATCGCAGCCACCGGCCAGCAGGGCGGCGAGCCGGGGCTCGACGCGCGCCACGGCCGAACTGCCGTCGCTGTCGAAGACGGCATGCACCGTGGCCTGCGCGCCGCGCAGCAGTTCGTGGGGCATCGCATCGGCCGGGCTGCGGGCTGAGAGCAGCACGTCGATGGCCAGGCCCGCCTGCGCCGCCTGGCCCACCAGCGGTGCCATGGTGGCCAGGCCCACGCCGCGCGCCACCAGCAGCACGCGCCGGGCGCGCGCATCGAGGGTGAAGCCCCGTCCCAGCGGGCCGACGATGTCCATCGGCTGTCCTTCGGCCAGCGTGGCCAGCGCCTGCGTGCCGGCACCGGCCACGGCATAGAGGAACTCGACCGTGCCTGCGGCCGGCCCGGTGCCATAGACGCTCATGGGCCGCAGCAGGAAGGGCTGCAGCGTGCTCGTCTGCGGGCAGCGCAACTGGTAGAACTGGCCGGGCGGCGTGGCGCTGGCCAGGTCCGCCTCGGCCTGCAGCCGCAGGTAGCGGTAGCGGGCATTGACGGCATGGTGGGCGGCCACGCGGCAGCGGTGGCTGGCCACCTGCCTGCCGGGTGCGTCGCCTCGGGTCGCACACGCAGGCGGCGTGGCACCCTCTCCCCTCGCGGGAGAGGGCTGGGGAGAGGGGGCAACAGCGGTTGCAAGGCGCAAGGTTGTTTCGGGGCGCGCACCCCCTCTCCCCAACCCCTCTCCCGCCAGGGGAGAGGGGCTCGCGTCGGTGGCTGGGGCAAGGCTTTTCATTTCGATGCCTTGGCGGTGCAAGGAACGATGATGGGGTGGATGTGCGCGCGCAGCGAGGCGACCGCCTCCTGCAGCACCGCGATGCCCGCGGCCAGGTCGGCCTCGGCGAGGGCCTCGCGCGGGTTGTGCGAGCCGTGGTCGTTGCGCACGAAGAGCATGGCCGCCGGAATGCCGGCGGCGGCGAACATGGCCGCGTCGTGGCCGGCGCCGCTGGGCAGGCGCTCCAGCGGCTGGCCCAGGGCGGCGCCCGCGGCCTCGAAGCGGCGGATCCAGGCCTCGTCCATCAGGGCGGGCGCGCTGGCCACGGCCTCGTCGAACTCGAAGCGCACGCCGCGCTCGGCGGCCACGGTCTCGCATTCCTGCTGCAGCAGGGCGTGGAAGCGGCGCAGCGTCTCCGCGTCCTGGCTGCGCACCTCGAAGCTGAACTGCACCTCGCCCGGAATCACCGACACCGCATGCGAGGCGGCGGGCGTGGTGCAGATGCCGGCGGTCATCACCAGGTCCATGCCCATCTGCAGCAGCACGCGCCAGTGCTCGTCCATGCGGGCCAGCAGCTGGGCCACGGCCAGCACGGCGTCATGGCGCAGCCAGCGCGGCACGGCGCCGGAATGGCCGGCCTCGCCCAGGCAGCGCACGCGGTTGTGCCGCAGGTTGCCGCGGATGCCGGTGACGGCCGCCACCGGCCAGCCGCGCGCGACCATCACCGGGCCCTGCTCGATGTGCAGTTCCAGGTAAGCGGCGATGGGCATCGGCAGCAGTGGCTCGCCGCGGGCGATGGCCGAAACGTCGGCGCCGCAGCGGGCCAGGGCCTCGCCCAGGGTGCCGCCGCCGCTGCGGTGCTTCAGTGCCAGGGCGGCGGCGGGCAGGCGGCCGAGCAGCGCCATCGAGCCGACGTAGGCGCGGCCGTACCAGGCGCTTTCCTCGCCGCGCAGGGCCAGCACGCGCAGCGGTGGCAGGGCCTGCCAGTCGTCGGCCAGGCCGTCCAGCACCGCCAGCCCGGCCACCACGCCGGCCAGGCCGTCGTAGTTGCCGCCCCGGGGGACGGAGTCGACGTGGGAGCCGATCACCACCGCCGGCTCGGCACGGGTGTCGGCGGCGAGCCGCAGCCAGAGGTTGCCGGCGCGGTCGCTGTCGGCGACGAGGCCGGCGCGCTCCGCATGGCAGCCGAGCAGGCGCAGGGCGGTGTCTTCGCCGGGGCCGTAGCTTTCGCGGGTGATGCCGTCGCCCGCGCCGTCGCGCGTGGCCAGGCCGATGGCGTCGAGCAGGGCGCTGGGATTGAACGCGGGGCTGGTGCGTTTGGCGTGCACCCGGGCCGGGCCCGTGGCCGCCATGCCGGCTTCGGAGAGGGGACGATGCGCGTTCATGCCACTGCGCCCGTGCCGCCATGGGCCACCGACCATTCGATGGGCGAGGCGCTGAAGTCGGCCAGGCGCCGCAGCGCGGCGGCATCGAGCCGGCCGGCGTCCCGCAAGGCCGCATGCAGGTGGCGCCAGGCGGCCAGCGCGTGCAGCGCGACCGGGGGCGCCAGCGGCGGCACCTGCGGATAGATGGCGTAGTCGAAGAGCACCAGCACGTCGTCCACCTGCGTGCCGGTCTGGCGCAGCGCCGCGGCGGCGGCGTTCTTGGAGCGGCCGTCGGTGCTCACGTCGTCCACCAGCAGGGCGCGGCAGCCGGCGGGCAGGCGGCCCTGCAGCTGGGCCTGCATGCCCCAGCCCATCGGCCGCTTGCGCAGCGTGAGCATCGGCAGCGACAGCCGCTCGGCCAGCCAGGCGGCCAGGGCGATGCCCGAGCTTTCGGTGCCCACCACGGCGCCGATGCCCTGGGCCCGCACGCGCGGCGCGACGGCCTCGGCCATGCGGTCGAGCAGGGCGCGGCGCGCCGCCGCATCGCCCAGCAGCGCATGCACGTCCACGTAGACCGGGCTGGCCCAGCCGGAGGTGTAGAAGAAAGGCGTGGCGTCGGCCAGCCGCACGGCGTCGGCATCGACCAGTGCGCGGGCGACCCGGGCGGCTTCGTCGTCGGAAAAGATCATGGGCTTGCTTTCGATGGCAAGCGGCGCATGCTAGGCACGCGGCTTGCAGCAGCGAAGTGCAAAAATCTCCGCGAGCCGTTCCATTGCGCGATGGCTCGCGGGTCTTTCCGTTCTCCATCCGTTCATCCAGCACCGTTCACGCCGAGCACATACCACTCGGGCTGAGCGACTACCGCTCGAACTGAGCCACTGCCGTTCGGACCGAGCCACCACCGTTCGGGCTGAGCTTGTCGAAGCCCTGGCCCTCCCGTGTCCCAGGCCCTTCGGCAAGCGCATTGCGAACGGTCTCCATCGCGGCCTCGTGCCGCCGCCACCGCCATGTCCCATGCCCCGTCTCCCCGCAGCTTCGTCCGCCATCTCGACGTGGGAACCCTCGACCTGTTCGTGCTGGTGTGCGAGACGGGCAGCATCGCCCGCGCCGCCGAGCGGGCGCAGATCGTCGCCTCCGCCGCCAGCAAGCGCATTGCCGAACTGGAGTCCCTGGCGCAGGCGCCGCTGCTGCTGCGGCATGCGCGGGGTGTGCGGCCCACGCCGCTCGGCGACATGCTGCTCGGCCACGCCCAGGCCATCCTGCTGGCGGTGGAACAGCTGCGCGAAGACCTGGCCGAGGCGGCGCAGGGCGTGCGCGGCCGCGTGCGGGTCTGCGCCAGCGCCTCGGCGGTGGAGCAGTTCCTGCCCGGCGACCTGGCCGGCTTCATGCGCCGGCATCCGGACATCCGCATCGACCTGCGCCAGGCCGCGAGCCGGGCCGTGGCCCAGGCGGTGCGCGAGGGCAGCGCCGACGTGGGCGTGTGCGGGCCGAGCGACGACGTGCTGGGGCTGGAGAGCCGGCCGTACCGGCAGGAGCAGCTGGTGCTGGTCGTGCCGAAGGGCCATCCGCTCGCGCGGCGCCGGCGCGTGGCCTATGCCGACACGCTGGAGTGGCCGCAGGTGGGCCTGCGCGACAGCAGCACCGTGCAGCAGGCGCTGGCGCGGGAGGCCAGCAGCACCCGCCGCGTGCTGCGCCGCCACATCGAGGTCGACAGCCTCAGCGCCCTGTGCCGCATGGTCGAGGCCGGGCTGGGCGTCGGCGTCATGCCCGAAGGCGCCTTCCGCGCCCTGGCCGAAGGCTCGCCGCTGCGGGCCGTGGCGCTGGCCGACGCCTGGGCGCGCCGCGAGCTGCGGCTGTACGCCCATCGCTTCGACGGCCTGCCTGCGGCGGCGCAGCGCCTGGCCGACAGCATCGCGCCGGCCAAGGACGCTTGAGCGCCCGAGCGGCCTTCGCTCAGGCCTGCTTTTCGGCTCCGGCGGGCCGGCGGGTCGGGGCGCCGACGCCTGCCTGTTGTTTCGGCGTACCCGCCCCTTGGTCAAACGTCAGAAACGTGTTTGACATTGTCAATAACGAGGCAAAATGTATTCAGGATGGCGCACGACATGCCGATAACAAGAGAACAATCCGCATACGCACCGTCCGCCTGGGCCGCCGACGGTTTCTTGCTTCTTAGATCAACGACCGCCAGTGTCATGTTCCGCCAATGGATCTCGACGACCCGCTGAAGCCGGTGCTGCTGCCTGAGCTCGCCGGGCCGATCCGCGTCATGGCCGAGGCGCTGGACGGGTTGTCCGTGGGCGTGTGCGTCTTCGACGACGAAGACCGTTGCCTGCTCTGGAACCGCACCTTCCTTCAGTTCTTCCCCGAACATGAGGGCGAGGTCTTCGTGGGCGAACCCTACAGCGAGAACCTGCGGCGCTTCTACGGCGCGCGCCTGAAGGAGCACGAGCGCGACCAGCTCGAGCGCTTCGTGCTCGAAGGCATCCAGCGCCACCGCGGCCAGATGCGCCCCTTCGTCTTCGAGCACCGGGGCCGCTGCCTGTGGGTGTCCTCGCTGCCCATGCCCGGCGTGGGCCGGGTGCGCCTGTGGCGCGAAGAGGGTAGCCTGCAGCCGGCGACCCCCGGGGCGGGTGCCGGCATCGCCGGGCTGGACAGCCAGGCGCTGCTCGACCACATGCCCGACGGCGTGATGATCACCGCGCCCGACCAGCGAATCGTCTGGGTCAATGAGCCCTTCCTGGCCATGTACGGCCTGCGCGACCGCCAGGTCGCCATCGGCAGCACCTTCGAGGATGTCTACCGCAGCGCCTGGTCCGCCGCCGCGCGCGAGGGCGAGCGGGCCATGTTCGACGAGGGCGTGGCCATCCTCGGCGAAAACCTGAACTTCACCGGCGCGCCCTTCGAACTGCCGCTGCCCGACGCCCGCTGGAGCCGCGTCATCGGCGAGCGCAGCGCCGGCGGCACCTGCTTCTTCGCCCACGTGGACATCACGCTGCTCAAGCGCCAGCAGCAGCAGTTGCTGATGGCCAACTGGCGCACCTGGGAAAGCGACACGCTGCTGCGCCAGAAGTCCACCATGCTCGAAGCCGCGCTGGAGCGCATGGAGCAGGGCATCATCATGGTCAACGCCCAGGGCGTGGTCGAGGTCTGCAACAAGCGCGTCGTCGAACTGCTGGACCTGCCGGCCGAGCTCATGGCCTCGCGGCCGTCCTTCCGCGAGGTGCAGGCCATCCAGCTCGCGCAGCGCGTGGCGCGCGGCATGCCGCCGGGCCTGGCGGCGCAGCCCCAGGCGATTCCCTTCGACCAGCCCTACCGCTACGAGCGCCAGCAGCCCGACGGCCGCGTCATCGAGGTCTACAGCGTGCCCATGGACGGCGGCGGCGCCGTGCTGACCTACACCGACATCACCGACCGCCGCCGCAGCGAGGAGCGCATCCGCTACCTGGCGCGGCACGACGGCCTGACCTCGCTGGTCAACCGCGAGGTGTTCCTGGAGCACATGGCCGGCGCCGCGCTGGCGGCCAGCCACGGGGCCGAAGGCTTCGCGGTGCACTACATCGACATCGACAACTTCAAGCCCATCAACGACCGCTTCGGCCATGCCACCGGCGACATGGTGCTGGTGGCCGCCGCGCGCCGCATGCGCGAGGTGGTGGGCCCGGGCGACGTGCTGGCCCGCATCGGCGGCGACGAATTCGCGCTGCTGCAGCATGGTGCGTCCGAGTCGGGCGCGGCGCGCGAGCTGGCGCAGCGCATGCTGCATGCGCTGAACCTGCCGCTGGAGGTCGAGAGCCACACGCTGGCGGTCCATGCCTCGGTGGGCATCGCGCTGTCCACCGGCGTGGGCGACGACCCGGACGAGCTGATCCGCCGCGCCGACAGCGCCATGTACCTGGCCAAGGCGCGCGGCGCCGGTGGCGTGTGCGTGTACGGCGACCCGGCCATCGGCTGGGCGCCGGCGGATTCCGGTTCGTCGCCAATGTGACGCCGGCGGGGCTTTCCCCGTTGGAGGCGCCGGGGCGCGGGGCGTAGGCTGCGGCTTTTGTCGCGACCCGACTGTCCAACAGCCCAATGCCCGCCGATCGCCCGCACTACCGCTTCTGGCCCAAGCGCCTGCCGCACGCCATCACGCCGCCCGCCACCTCGCTGTGGCACAACCTCGCCACCAGCGCCCAGCGCTATCCCGACAAGCCGGCGCTGGTCTACTTCGACCGCGTGACCACCTACCGCGAGCTGGCCGGCCAGGTGGAGGCGCTGGCCGGCGCACTGCACGGCCTGGGCGTGCGCCGCGGCGACCGCGTGGTGCTGGACATGCAGAACACGCCGCAGCTGGTGGTGGCGCATTTCGCCATCCTGCGCGCCAATGCCGTGGTGGTGCCGGTCAACCCGATGAACCGGGCGGAGGAGCTCAAGCACTACATCCGCGATCCCGACGCGAAGGTCGCGATCACCACGGGCGACCTGGCGGGCGAGCTCGCCAAGGCCAGCAATGCGCTGCCCGCCGGCGAGCGGCTGGCCCATCTGGTGGTCACGCAGTTCACCGATGCCTTAGACCCCGCGGCGGCGCAGGGTCCGTCGATGGCGCCGGCTTGGCGCGACTGGCTGCTCGCCCGCCACGAGTTGCCCGCCCTCGACGGCGGCGAGGTGCATGCCTGGACCGATCTGCTGGCCCGCAGCGCCCCGGCGCCCGCGCACGAGGTGGGCGCCGACGACATGGCCCTGCTGCCCTACACGAGCGGCACCACCGGCCTGCCCAAGGGCTGCATCCACCTGCACCGCAGCCTGATGCACAACGCCGTCTCCGGCCAGATGTGGGGCTGCGCCCATCCCGACACCGTGGTGCTGGCGGTGGTGCCCATGTTCCACATCACCGGCATCGTCAGCATGATGCACACCGCCATCCTGGCGGCGGCCGCGCTGGTCATCATGCCGCGCTGGGACCGCGACGTCGCCGGCCACCTCATCTCCACCTGGAAGGTGACGAGCTGGACCAACATCCCGACGATGGTGATCGACCTGTTGGCCAGCCCGCACTTCAAGAACTACGACCTGTCCAGCCTCGTCTACATCGGCGGTGGCGGCGCGGCCATGCCGCAGGCGGTGGCGCAACGGCTGCTGGACGGTTTCGGCCTGGCCTACCAGGAAGGCTACGGCCTCACCGAGACCGCCGCGCCCTCGCACAGCAACCCGCCGGACCATCCCAAGCAGCAATGCCTGGGCATGCCCTTCATGGGCGTGGATGCGCGGGTGGTGGATCCGGACACGCTGCAGGAGCTGCCGCCTGGGGAATCCGGCGAGATCATCATCCACGGCCCGCAGGTGTTCGAGGGCTACTGGAAGCGGCCCGACGCCACGGCCTCGGCCTTCATCGAGTTCGAGGGCAAGCGCTTCTTCCGCTCCGGCGACATGGGCCGCATGGACGAGGAGGGCTACTTCTTCATCACCGACCGCCTCAAGCGCATGATCAACGCCAGCGGCTTCAAGGTCTGGCCGGCCGAGGTCGAATTGCTGATGTTCAGGCACCCGGCCATCCAGGAAGCCTGCGTGATCGCCACCCGCGATGCCTACCGCGGCGAATCGGTCAAGGCGGTGGTGGTGCTGCGGCCCAGCCACAAGGACACGACGGCCGAGGAGATCGTCGCCTGGTGCCGCGAGAACATGGCGGCCTACAAGGTGCCGCGCCAGGTGCAGTTCGTGGACGTGCTGCCCAAGAGCGGCAGCGGCAAGGTCATGTGGCGGCTGCTGCAGGAAGCGGAGGACGGCGCGAAGCAGTGAGCCGGGCCGGGCGCGCGCATCGGCCCGCCGGGCGGCGCGCAGCGTCGCCGGCGCGACCGGCTGGCAGGACCCGCCAAAATGAAAACGGCCCGCGAAAGCGGGCCGTTTTCATTCGGGCCGATCGGCGCTGCGCAACGGGCGTGATGCCCGCGGCGCAACGCCAAGCGATCAGTAGCCGCCGCGGTAGCCGCCGCCGCTGCCGCGGCGATCGCCACCACCACCGCCGGTGCGCGGGGCCATCGGTCGGGCCACGTTCACGGTCACGGCACGGCCGTCGATGGACTGGCCGTTCAGGCCGTTGATGGCGGCCTGGGCTTCTTCGGCCGAGCCCATTTCCACGAAGCCGAAGCCCTTGGAGCGGTCGCTGTCGCGGTCGATCATGACCTTGGCCGAGTTGACGTGGCCGAACTCGGAGAAGTGACGCTGAAGGCTTTCGTCACGGGTGCTGTAGGCCAGATTGCCAACGTAGAGTCTGTTTTCCATGGTGTTCTTTCGTTTTGCCGCACATCGGATGCAGTGCGGCAAGGGTGGGTTGACGGAGAGGGGTGATCAGCGCTGCGGCGGCCGCTTGCGCGGTGCGGCAGAGGCGCCACCCGAGCGTTGCTCGAGGTGGCGGAAGGTAAGGCGACCTTTGTTGAGGTCGTAGGGCGACATCTCGATGGAGACCTTGTCGCCAGCCAACACGCGGATGCGGTGCTTGCGCATCTTGCCGCCGGTGTAGCAGATGAGGGTGTGCCCGTTATCGAGCATGACGCGAAAGCGGGAGTCCGGCAGGACTTCTTCCACCTTGCCTTGCATTTCGATCAGTTCTTCCTTGGCCACGAGGCTCCTTGTCAAAGATCGCGAGACGGCCCGTTCAGGCCAGTTGGTTGTTCAGCACGAAGTGCTGGCCCTGCGCGAGGGCGTATCGCGCGGCGTTCGCAGCGCTGTCGAAGCGCGGGATGAACCGGAAGATCCGGTCGTGCATGCCGCGGCGGATGGAGACCGACGCGGCGTACTGGCCGGTGTCGGTCAGCCGCGTCAGCGGTGTAATGAGATAGCGGCCCAACGGTTGGGCGGGGTTGTTCTGCATGAAGTCGATGTCCGGAGCCCGCGGCTTGCGCGGATCTGCGCCAGATGGATGCCACGGGCAGCCATGCGCAAAAAATGAACCCTGAGGGGAAGTTCCAGCCCGCGGAGGAGGGTGACGCGGACGGGCGATGAACTCGCCGAAGAAGATGGGCGTCCGGTGTACCGTTCGGGTATCGCCGAAGCCTGGGCAGCTCATGAGGCTGCGCGGTGCCAATCAAGGGTCGAGGCAACGAGCACTCCCCGACCAATCGGTGGAGTATAGCGCAATGTGAATGCGCGTGTGCAAATCTCTGCACCACGGTCATCGGTGGGTGGTACGCTGCACCATCGACGCCTGGAGGGCACGAATGAACACTGCCTCGCTTTCTAAACCCCGGCAGGATGCGCTGCGCATCGAATTGCCGCGGGTGGCCAGTCTTCTGCAACGTCGGCGGGCAGCCGAAATCGAAGAAGCCACGATCGACGACCTGGTGGCGCTGTCGTGGCTCGAATGGATGGGCGGTTCGCTGCAGTTGACCACCACCGGCACGAACATCTGCCGCCAGCAGAAGCTGCGAGAGGACTGACAGGGCGCTCGTGCCGCGCCCCATCGGCGCGGCTTCGTCCTGCAAGGGCGCGCGGCGATGCGCTGCGCATGCGGCGTGCGTTGGTGTCAACGTGGTGGCATGGAAAACGGACATCCGACCACCTCCAAGAAGGCCACCCGCGTGGGCTTCGCCCTTTGGGCCTGGATTGCTGCCGCGCTGGCGGTGATTTTTCTGGTGTGGTGGTTCATCGGCGCGCGCTGATGCGCTGGCGCCGGCAGGGTCTGGCAGCCTCGCCCTGCCTTGAGCCTGTCATGCAAATGGCTTACCGCACTGTCCAGTGTTTCTGTGGAAAACGTTGGGGATAAGCCGTTGGCACCCTCGCCAAGCCCCATTGTTTCGAGGCGTTTCGCTGGATTGCCGCTTGCTTGAGCAATCAGCTGTCCTGGCGAGGCGGGTCCAGCTCGGGCACCACGCGCGCATTGCGTCGGAAGGTCCAGTACGCACTGGCCCAGTCCATCAGCACGATCAACCGGTTGCGGAAGCCGATCAGGAAATAGACGTGCACGAAGAGCCAGAAGAGCCAGGCGAAATAGCCTGAGAAGCGCAGCGGCCCGAACGGCGTCGGCACGTCTGCCACCGCCGCGTGGCGGCCGATGGTGGCAAGATTGCCCCAGTCCTTGTAGCGGAAGGGCTCGGTGGCGCGGCCGGCCAGCCGCGCGAGGAGGTTGCGGGCTGCAGTGCGACCCATCTGCTTGGCCGCCGGCGAAACGCCGGGTACTGGCCGGGGCGGCTTTCCCGGCTCGTGGCTCATGGCTGCGGCCAAGTCGCCGACGACGCTGATTTCGGGGTGGCCCTCGACGCTCAGGTCCGGCTGTACCTTGACGCGGCCGGCACGGTCGCATTCGGCGCCGAGCGCCTGTGCCAGCAAACGGCCCAGCGGCGAGGCGGCCACTCCCGCGGCCCAGATGACGCAGCGGCTGTCGATGCGGTGCACCGGCCCGTCAGGACCGCCTTCCTGCACATCCAGGCCACCGGCGTCGATGCGTGTCACCAGGGCGCCCAGCCGCACCCGCACGCCCAGCTTCTCGAGTTGCTGGCGCGCCCGTTCGCTCAGGCCTTCGGGCATGGCCTGCAGCACGCGGCCGCTGCCTTCCACCAGCAGCACTTCGGCGTCTTCGGGGGCGATGCGGCGGAACTCGCCGGCCAGGGTGTGGCGGGCGATCTCGGCCAGGGTGCCGGCCATCTCGACGCCGGTGGGCCCGCCGCCGATCACCACGAAGGTGAGGAGTGCGCGGCGGCGGGCGGCGTCCGGTTCGAGTTCGGCGCGCTCGAAAGCGGTGAGCACCCGGCGGCGGATGTCGAAGGCATCGGCCAGCGTCTTCAGGCCTGGCGCATCGGCCGCCCATTCGTCGTGGCCGAAATAGCTGTGGGTGGCGCCCGCGGCCACGATGAGGTGGTCGTAGGGCAGCACATGGCCGTCGGCCAGGCGGACGGTACGCGCCTGGGCGTCGATGGCGCACACCTCGCCCAGCAGCGTGGTCACGTTGGGCTGGTGCCGAAAGAGCAGCCGCGCCGGCGCGGCGATGGACGGAGCGGCCAGGCCTGCGGTGGCCACCTGGTAGAGCAGGGGCTGGAAGAGGTGGTGGTTGGTCTTTTCGACGACCACCACGTCCAGGGGCGCGCCGCGCAGGGTACGGGCGGCTTCCAGGCCGCCGAAGCCGCAGCCGACGATGACGACACGGGGCAGGGGAGCGGCAGCAGCATCGGTCATGCGGCCATTATGAAAGCCTGTTCGCACGAGACGAGCAGTGCGCAGGCCGCTGCGCGCTCGTCCTACGCGGCGGCGCCGGCATGGCGGATACAAACCTGCGTTGTCGCGCTGACGGCCTTTTGGCGAGCCGAAGACTCCCTGGAGACGCATGACCTTCCAAGACCCCCGACCCGCCCAGGCGAGCCACCGACTCCTCGATGCCTACCGGCAAATACGGGCTCACAGCCTGTCGCTGGCGGCGCCGCTGTCTGCCGAGGACCAGTGCATCCAGTCGATGCCCGATGCCAGCCCCACCAAGTGGCATCTGGCGCACACCACCTGGTTCTTCGAGGCCGTGCTGCTGGACCACCATGTGCCTGCCTACGAGGCCTTCGACCGGCGCCTGCACTACCTGTTCAACTCCTATTACGAAGCGCTCGGCCCGCGCCATCCACGCCCGCACCGTGGTCTGCTCACCCGGCCTTCGCTCGACGAGGTGCTGGCCTTCCGCCGCCACGTGGATGCGGCCGTGGAAGCGCTGTTGGCCACGGCCGATGAACAGGCTCTGGCACGCATCGCCCCGGTGCTGACGCTGGGCTTGAACCATGAACAGCAGCACCAGGAACTGCTGCTGACCGACATCCTGCATGCCTTCTCCTGCAACCCGATGCTGCCGGCCTACCGCACGCCGGCCGCACCGGCGCTGCGTCTGGCAGCCGCGGTGCCCGAGATGCGCTGGCTGGCGCATGGCGGCGGCATCGCGGCCATCGGGCACGAGGGCGACGCCTTCGCCTTCGACAACGAAGGCCCGCGCCATGCGGTGTTGCTGCAGCCCTTCGCCATCGCCGACCGGCTCGTCACCTGCGGCGAGTTCGCGCAGTTCATCGCCGACGGCGGCTACACGCAGGCGCGATGGTGGCTGTCCGACGGCTGGGCGGCGGTGCAGTCGCAGGGCTGGCACCACCCCGCCTACTGGCTGGCGCAGGACGATCCACGCTTGGCCCTGTCGGGCCACCACGGCACGGCCGGCTGGCATGTGTTCGGGCTTGATGGCGTGCGGCCGATGCAGCCCGATGCGCCCGTGGCGCAGCTGAGTTTCTACGAGGCGGCGGCCTATGCCGAATGGGCCGGCGCCCGGCTTCCGACCGAGGCCGAATGGGAAGTTGCCGCCACGACGCTCGAGGGTTTCCGCCAGGCCGATGGGCATGTCTGGCAGTGGACCCGTTCCTCCTACGACCCCTATCCCGGCTTCCGTCCGCTGCCGGGCGTGGCCGCCGAATACAACGGCAAGTTCATGGTCGGCCAACTGGTGCTGCGCGGCGGCAGCGTGGCCACGCCGCCCGGCCATGGCCGACCGACCTACCGCAATTTCTTTCCGCCGGCCGCGCGCTGGCAATTCAGCGGGCTGCGGCTCGCGAAGGATGTGTGATGACCCCACCTGTTTCCCTCGCCCTGCAAGCCCGCATCGCCGACGACGCCAACCGGCCGTTTGCCGAAGAACTGCAGGCGGCGCTGGCCGAGCGTCCGCGCCGCATTTCGCCCAAGTGGTTCTACGACGCCAAGGGCTCGCAGTTCTTCGACCGCATCTGTGAGTTGCCCGAGTACTACCCGACGCGCACGGAACTGTCGATCCTGCGCAGCCGCGCGGCCGAGATCGCCCACCAGATCGGGCCTGATGCGGAGATCGTGGAATTCGGTGCTGGCTCGCTCGTCAAGATCCGCCTGCTGCTCGATGCCCTGCAGTCGCCGCGCCGCTTTCTGCCCATCGACATCTCGGGCGAGCACCTGCGTGGCGCCGCAGACCTGCTGCGCAACGACTATCCGGGGCTGGAAGTGACGCCGGTGGTGGCCGACTACACCCGGCCTTTCGACCTGCCGGCGCGACTGCCCGGTGCGGGCCGCCGCGTGGGTTTCTTCCCCGGCTCCACGCTGGGCAATTTCGCTCCCGACGAGGCGCTGGCGTTCCTGCGCCAGGCGGCGCGCCTGCTGCGCGGCGGCGGCCTGTTGCTGGGCGTGGACCTGGTCAAGGACCCGCAACTGCTGCACGCGGCCTACAACGACGCCCAGGGCGTGACGGCCGCCTTCAACCTCAACCTGCTGGCCCGCGCAAACGAGGAACTGGGCACCGACTTCGACCTGCAGGCCTTTTCCCATGCGGCCTTCTACAACGCGCCGCACCGCCGCATCGAAATGCACCTGGTGAGCCGCCGCGAGCAGGTGGTGACGCTGGACGGGCGCCACCACGTGTTCGAGGAAGGCGAGACGCTGCACACCGAGTACTCGCACAAGTTCACCGTCGATGGCCTTCGCGCCATGGCGGCGCGCGCCGGCTTCGGCATCGGCCCCGTGTGGACCGACCCGCAGCGCCTCTTCAGCGTGCACTGGCTGCCTGCTGCGCAATAGCGCGCCGGCAGCGACAATCGCAGCCCGCGCCAGGCGACGGCGCGACGACCTCTTGCCGACATGAAAGCTACCTGGAACGGCGTGACCATCGCCGAAAGCGACGACACCGTGCTCGTCGAGGGCAACCATTACTTCCCCGCCGACTCGCTCAAGCGCGAGTACGTCAGCTTCAGCAACCACCACACCGTGTGCCCGTGGAAGGGCACGGCGAGCTACTACTCGCTGCTGGTCAATGGCGAGCTGAACCCCGAGGCGGTGTGGTACTACCCCGACCCCAAGCCGGAGGCCGAGATGGTCAAGGACCGCGTCGCCTTCTGGAAGGGCGTGAAGGTCGAGCCTTGAACAGCGCCTTCTCCCCGCCCTTCACCCCGCCCGACGAATTGGCCGCCACGCTGCGGCAGGAGGGCTATGCCGTGCTCAACCCGCGTGGCGTGGCCGAATGGCTGGGCCTGCCGCTCGCCGAGCTGGAAGCGCTGCAGGCCGACTGGGAACAGTTGCCGCCGGACGAGTACCTCAAGGACGGCGGGCGCTACCGGCGCCGCCGCCATGCCTGCTTCACCACCGAAGGCGGCGCGCTCGTGCAGGCGCCGCACCGCGCCCACTGGCAACCGGTGGAATACAACGCGCTGCATGGCGGCATGCAGCGCTGGTTCGCGCCCATGGCGCCCGAGACCGTGGCCATGCCCGCCTGGCGCCGTCTGCTGCTCAAGACGGCCGAGGCCGCCGCCGCGTTGCGCGGCGACCAGCGCTGGTACATCGAGGCGCACCAGTTCCGAATCGACACCGAAGGCGGCATCGGCCGCCCGACGCCCGAGGGTGCACACCGCGACGGCGTGGACCTGGTGGCGGTGGCGCTGATCGGGCGCCATGGCATCAAGGGCGGCGAGACGCGCGTGTTCGAGGCCGAAGGCCGGCGCGGCGAGCGCTTTACGCTCACCGAGCCATGGACGCTGATGCTGCTGGACGATCAGCGCGTCATCCACGAGTCGACGCCGATCCAGCCGCTGGCGCCCGGCGCGCCCGGCTGGCGCGACACGCTGGTGCTGACCTGCCGCGCGGGCGGCTTCCAGGGCGACTGAGCGCCTCTGTCGGGGCCTCGGCCGCGGTCAGCCCCCATGCAGGTGGCCGCCCCCGGCGTCCTACACGTCGCGGTCGCGACCGCGGGTTACAGTGCGGCACGGCGCCGGGCGGCGGCGATGCCATGCCGCCCGGCAGGACCCCAACCACAGCGAGAGGACACCTTCATGTTCAACCACATCCTGGTTCCCATCGACGGCTCCGAGACGTCGATGCTGGCGGTGAGCAAGGCCAGCGGCCTGGCCCTGGCCTTCGGCAGCCGCATCACGCTGATCCACGTCATCGACAACTATCCCTTCATCGGCGTGGGCGCGGACTATGCCCTGGGCCAGAACGAATACCTGGCCGCCGCCACAGCCAGTGCCAACACCGCCCTGGCCCGCGGCGTGGCCGCCCTGGCTGCGGAAGGGCTGCACAGCGACCAGCGCGTGATCGACGGCCACGTGGTGCACGAGGGCATCGTGGACACCGCCAAGGCCCTGGGCTGCGATTTGATCGTGATGGGCTCCCACGGCCGAACCGGCATCGAGAAGCTGCTGTTGGGCAGCGTGACCCAGCGTGTGCTGCAGGAGGCGCCGATGCCGGTGCTGGTGGTCAAGGAGCTGGAGGTCTGAGGCCTTCGGCGGCGCCGGGTGCTGTGCCGGCGTCCTGCGCTGGCGCGAAGGGCGCCGGGCTTTCGACGCGCAGCGCCTCGCCGGTGATCGGGTGACGCAGCTGCAACACCGTCGCATGGAGCAAGAGCCGCGGCGCGGCACCGGCCACACGGGCATCGCCGTAGAGCGCATCGCCCAGGATGGGATGCCCGAGGGCGGCCATGTGCACCCTCAGCTGGTGCGAGCGGCCGGTCTCTGGCGCCAGCAGCACGTGGGTCGCGTGGCGATCGGGCAGTGGCTGCAGCGTGCGCCAGCGCGTCATGCTGGGCTTGCCGGCGGGGTCCACCTTCTGCAGCGGCCGGTTCGGCCAGTCGGCGATCAGGGGCAGGTCGATGGTCTGCCAGTGCTCGGCGTCGAGGGGTCCTTCGACGATGGCTTCGTAGCGCTTCCACACCTGCCGGGTGGCGAAAGCCTCACTCAGCGCACGTTGCACGTCCAGGCTGCGAGCCATCAGGATCAAGCCGCTGGTGGCCATGTCCAGCCGATGCACGACCAGCGCATCGGGCCAGCGGGCCTGAGCGCGGGCTGAAAGGCAGTCCTGCTTGTCCGCCCCGCGGCCCGGCACGCTCAGCAGGCCGGCGGGCTTGTCCAGCACCAGCAGGTGCGCGTCTTCATGGAGGGCGCGCACGGCGCCGGCATCGTCTTGGCTCACCGTGCGAGTCTAGGAGCCTGGCCGGTGCGGACACTCGGCCGCACTGCCGCACCGGCGCGTGCAGTGCACCGGCGAGGCCGCGCGACCTGTCGCGCGGGTCGGGCACTGCGGGCGGCGGTCAGCGGGGCGCGGCGCCGCTGGGCTATCCTCGACGCGATGCCTGTCGCTCCCGCCGCCGATCTGCCAGCCACCCCGGCGGCGACCACCTTCGCCGACCTCACGCGGGTGCGGCCCTTCATGCAGCTGTGGCTGGCGCGATTGATGGGCACGGCGGCGCAGCAGATGTTGATGGTGGCCATCGGCTGGCACATGTACGACCTGACGGGCAGCGCCTGGGACCTGGGCCTCGTGGGCCTGTACCAGTTCGCGCCTGCGCTACTGCTGGCGCTGTACGCCGGCCATGTGGTGGACCGGCTGCACCGCGGCCGCATCCTGGCGGCCTGCCTGGGCGTGCAGGCGCTGGTGGCGCTGTCGCTGCTCGTCACGCACCTGGGCGGGGGCGATTCGCGCGCATTGCTGCTGGGCCTGTCGCTGGTGCTGGGGTCGGTGCGGGCCTTCCAGATGCCCGCGCAGCAGGCGCTGACGCCGCTGCTGGTGCCGCCGCTGATGCTGCCGCGGGCGATGGCCTTCAGCTCGGCCGGCCAGCAGTCGGCCATCATCGGCGGACCGGCGCTGGGCGGTCTGCTGTTCGTGGCCGGCATGGGCGCCGTGTACGCCACCGCCATTGGCTTCCTGATCGCGGCGGGACTCCTGGCGGCCACGCTGCGCTACGCCCACAACGCGAAGCCGCGCGAACCGGTCACCGCCGAAGTGCTGCTGGCCGGCGTGCGTTTCATCTGGCAGCGCAAGCCGGTACTGGGCGCCGTCTCGCTCGACCTGTTCGCAGTGCTGCTCGGCGGCGCCGTGGCGCTGCTGCCGATCTTTGCCAAGGACATCCTGCACGTGGGTGCATGGGGCCTGGGCCTGCTGCGCGGCGCGCCGGCCGTGGGCGCCCTGGCGGCGTCGATCTGGCTCACCCGCCGGCCGGTGGAGCGGCACGTGGGCCGCACGCTCTTGATGGCGGTGGGTGTGTTCGGCCTGTGCATGGTGGCCTTCGGCCTGTCGCGCAGCTTCTGGCTGTCGCTGGTGGTGCTGGCCATCTCCGGGGCGGCGGACATGGTCAACGTGGTGATCCGCCAGACCCTGGTGCAGCTGGAGACACCGGACGCCATGCGTGGCCGCGTCAGCGCCGTCAATTCCATCTTCATCGGCGCCAGCAACCAGCTGGGCGAATTCGAATCGGGCGCCACGGCGGCGCTGCTGGGGCCCGTGGGCTCGGTGGTGGCCGGCGGCGTGGGCACGCTGCTGGTGACGCTGGCATGGTTCCGCCTGTTCCCCTCGCTGGCGCAGCGCGACCGCATGGGCACGGGGGCCGCGCGAGAATGACGGCCGGCGGGTGACCCGTCACCGGCCGATCCTCGTCACCTTGCCTGTCGCACTGCGCTGGTCGGCGCTGCGTCTCGCCCGTCTTCTGCTGTCCGCCCCTGTCTGCCCTTCCGATGCGTACCCGCTTCATCCTGATCCACACCAGCCACGCCGGCAACGTCGGCGCCACGGCCCGCGCGATGCGCACCATGGGCTTCGACGATCTGGTGCTGGTCGCGCCGCGGTGGGACAACGTGCTGCGGCGCGAGGAGACCATCCAGCGTGCCAGTGGCGCCCTCGACGTGCTGGAGAAGGCCCGCATCGTCGAGACCCTGGACGAGGCGCTGGATGGCATCACCCACCTGTGCGCCACCGCCATGGTCTCGCGCGACTTCGGCCCGCCCACCCGCGCACCGCGCGAGCACTTCAGCGAACTCGTCCAGGGCGGCGAGCAGCACGTGGGGCTGCTCTTCGGCTCCGAGCGCTTCGGCATGCGCAACGAGGACGTTTATCGCTGCCATGTGGCGCTTTCGATTCCCACCGCGCCGGATTTCGGCTCGCTCAACCTGGCGGCCGCAGTGCAGCTGCTGGCCTATGAATGGCGACAGGCGCTGGGCGGCTTCGCCGTGCGGTCGGCGGCGCCGGTCGCCCCGCCGGCGGACGCCCAGGCGGTGGCCGGCATGCTGGCGCATTGGGAAAGCGCGCTGGTCGACATCGGCTTCCTCGACCCCGCCGCACCGAAGAAGCTGATGCCGCGGCTGGCGCAGCTCTTCAACCGGGCGCAGCCGACGGTGGAGGAGATCCACATCTTGCGTGGGATTGCGAAGGCGATGGGGGAGAAGCAGCTGCTTCGGCGTTCGTGAGGATGCCTTGCTTCGCGCCGAGGGCGGCTGACTGACGCAGGTACCAGGGGCCTTGGCCTCGACGGTAGCGGGGCGTATGAGCGCCCTTGACTCTTTCAACTGGCTTGGTGGTTTGCAAAGTGGCATAACCGTGCCGCGAATTCTGCCCCATTTTTCACGGCTAGCATTGCTGTTGAGGGCGGCGGTTTTCTGATGCGATTGAGCAGTCCTGCCTGTGCATGCATTTCCACAAGCTCGTGTCCCAACATTGCTGGACCCCGGACATATCTCGGACAGAGAAAATTGTGGCCTCATCCCCATAGTTGTGTCGTAGCGAGAAAAATTACCGGAAATGCCCATAAAGCCACCGCAACAATGGACCATGTTTCTGATTCCTTGCGTATCAATGCGACGAACGATAATAGGGCACTCGCGCATATTATAGCTGCCATGCCATAGATAATGAGAGCTCCTGCAGCGGGAACCAAATAAATCCTCGGTACTGACGCCAGTTTGCTAGCGAATAGTGCTACAGCGATAGATCCAAAAATCAGCGTCAATATTGAAGCCAGAGAGAAGCCGAATTTTTTCTTTGAGATCATTTCTGATGTGAGGGAGCGCTGATATGCTCAAACCTGGCGAGTCAGTTGAGACGAATATTGGAGCCATCGAGTTTGGCTTGTCCTTTGGCCAGCGGTTGAATCGTGCTTTCCTTCACCTGAGTGTTTTCGAGGTTTACGCCGAGACTGACGCGGTTGTTTACGACTTCCAGTTTTTCGATGCGGCTGTTGGAAATGTCGAGACTCTCGATGGTGTTGCTTTCGAGTCGAAGATGGCGTGACTCCAGCCAAGAGGCATCAACCGTCGGAAGCACGCAATTGCGGATCAGAGAATACCGGTTATTCGGCGCCTTGCTCCATTCCTCAGGGCTCAGGGGCCTGCCGGCACCCAGACCCACAGCAAGATTCAGGTCGCTGCCGAAATTGCACTGATCAAGCAGGACCTCATCCGCACTGTCCATGCCGATCTCAAATGAGAAATTTCTCCTTTTCCCGAAAATTTGGCATTGGGACATTGTTAGCTTGCCCATGCTCTTTGCGCTTGCATTCAGGTAGCCGCCCCTGACACGCTCGACAAGAACATTTCCTGCTATTTCAGCGTCTCTCATATCTAAAAAATCGATATTGGTATCTTGGATAACGACGCTTTGCAGCTTGCAACCAGCCATGTCGAATTTGCTTCTCAGGTTGGAGGACTGGATTATTATCTCTGCCCGATCAAAGTTCTCGCCACTAGCCGCCTTGCTATCCGTCCATACCTCTGTATTTTCTGTTTCGCAATCTGCTAGACTAATTTTTTTATAACCTGCGATTGAGAAACATTTTATGTTGCATTTAAAAAAACTCGCATCTCCGCGGCTGCCGATCCCACCCCAATTGTTTTTGTCTTCGTCATGTCCCTGAAACTGGCAGTCTTCAAACCGCACGTTTTTACTGCCACTGTAATCGAGAACAATAGTTCTGCCTTGTGCTTTGCAACGTACATAGCGAAGGGAGTCCGCCTTTCCCCAGCTTATTACTCCCGAAAAAAAAGCAGTCTTCAAACGTTGTGTTTTTTAGATCCTTCAGTTTTATTTCATAGATTCCTAGAAAATCACAATTGACAAAATGAATATTTTTCCAACTTAATTCAATGAAATTGACTCCAGAAATTTCCGCATTCTTAATAACCAGCAGATCATCCCCATTTTCGCGCAATCTTAATTCTGGGTCACTTAAGTAACTAAATATTTTCTCAAAATATTTAATATTTTGTTTTGGTCTCATTGCGTGATCTTTCTCATGTGTTAAGCCGAAAAAAATGACTGCCCAATTAAAAAACGAGCGGCGTTTCATTTTATTTTTCAATATTCCGATGAATTATTTCTTTTGTTCTATAATAACCTTTTGTTTCATAATTTTTAAACAAAAAATTCCAATCAGTAACCTCCCCACGCTCTCCTTGGCATCGCTGGAAAGCCCAAGTCCGAAGGCCCCAGTCGGATTTTCCTGCCCAGACATCCAAAGGAAAGAGCCAAGGATCCGTGAAGTCCATGTCTGCGCTCCAGTCTTCCTTGTTCACCGTGGGTTTTTTGAGCGTCACTTCAAGGAATGCTTGTTCGACGGAGCGCGCTCGATTCCCTCGGTTTTCGTCATCAGGCCCCGCGTGCGCATCCAGCGAACTGTTCAATAGATCGAGATGCCCTTTGTCGAGCGTCATGGTCAGCAGCTTTCCGTCAATGTCCAGTTGGGGCGATAGAAGGTGCCACGTCTTCAGTGCTTTGCTGCCCCGTCCTTCACCTCCCTCAAACACCCAAATCCGAACGCCTTCGATGCAATCCAGCCGTGCCACCGTGGGACTGAGCTTGATGGGCACACGCCCGCCGCTATCGGGCAACTGGACCGGCTCGAAGGTCAGCGGCGGCACGATCTTCTTTGTTGGGTCGGTGCTCATCACCGCCAGATAGTCCAGGGCCACGCACAGGCGCGGCCTTTCGTTGAGCGGACGGCCGGCGCTGCGGCTGCTACGCAGCGTCTTGATCTGGTGGATCAGCCGCTCGGCCGGGTTCAGCAAGGTGCCCGAGGGTGGGCGAAGGGTCCAGCTGTCGAGCTCGTGGTCGAGGTTCTGCTTGCCGATGGGGCCGCCACAGCTGGAGACGATGAAGCGCGTGTGCTCGCGCGCACCGCCGGGCTGCGGGCCCTGAATGCCCGGATCGCGGGCGCTTTGCACTTCGATGCCGCGCACGGGCGTGCGGGCGTTCTGGCCGGCGATGGTCTGCATCTGGCGCCAGGCGACCTCGTAGACGCCGCTGCGGTGGCTGTGGCCGCTGAAATGCCAGTCCACGCAGACGTCGGCGGGCACGTGTGTGCTGTAGGGGCCATCGGTGGCGCCGGCAGCGCGCACGGCGGTCTCGAAGTAGCGCGCCTGGTTGATTTCGCAGGTGCCGGTGTTGACCTGGTTGAAGCCGGCCCAGGCGACGGGATTGCCCGGCCCGCGGGGCGGCACGAAGCGCATGTCCTGCGGCGGGGCGGAATAGGCGATGGGCTCGTCGTAATTGATGAGGGTGAAGTGGCTGGCGACGGCGAGGCTGGCGCCGGGGCTGCGACGCTTGTGGTCCTGGGCCTGGGCCAGCAGGGCCAGTTGGGCTTCGCTGAAGGACTGTTGGGCGCGTGGCAGGATGGCGGTGCCTTGCCTCGACCTAGAAACGCTTCTATGTGAGCAAGTCATATTCGCTGAGGACATCGATTTGGCTGAAGAGGTTTTTATCGACGTCGGATGCCCAGGTCATTCATTCCAGGCGGATGTTGGCGCCATCGAGTTTGGCTTGCCCTTTCGCCAGCGGTTGAATTCTGCTTTTCTCAACTTGAGTGTTTTTTAAATTAACCTCCAAGCTGATTCGGTTGTCTACGACTTCAAGCTTTCCGATGCGGCTGTTGGAAATATCAAGACTTTCGATGGTGTTGTTTTCGATTCGAAGATGGCGTGACTCAAGCCAAGAAGCATCTAAGATGGGGAATGTGCTATTGCGAATAACAGTAGATCTGTTCTTGGCGATGTTCTGCCATTCATCATTTTCCAAGGGGCCACCTGCGCCAAGGCCAACGGATAAATTCAGATCACTGCCGAAATTGCACTGATCTATTAGCACCTCGTCAGCTGCCGCTAATCCGAGCTCAAAAGAGAATTTCCTCCTTCTGCCGAAAATTTGACATTGGGACATGGCCAGCTTGCCCAAGCTTTTGGCGCTTGCATTGACATAGCCTCCTTGCACGCGTTCAAGATATACATCGCCCTTGATGCTTGATCCGCTTAGATCGAAATTGTTTATATTTGTATCGCTAATCGACAATGACTGAAGGTTTGCTGATCGTATTTGAAAACTCCCGCGAAGAATGCTGTTTTTGACAGAAATTTGTGCGTTCAAGAAGTTGACGCCGCTATTGGCCTCGCTATCAGTGTGAATGGAAACGTTTTCGCACTCGCAATCTTCGATATCGAGCTTTGCATCCCCGGCCCATTTGAACCATTTTGCGTAGCATCTGAGGTACTTTATTTCTCCTTCTGATCCAATAGTTCCCTGCTGATTTTTGTCTGGACTCGGCCCAACAAATCTACATGCTTCGAACACGGTGTCTGTGCTCCCCCTTTCCGCAAACATCACTGATGCTCCGGACCAAGAGCATCGTATGAATCTAACGCTTTTTGTAACTCCAAAACTTAAAATTCCGGAGAATCTGCAATCTTCATATTTAACATTAATTGAATTCTTCGGTGCTATCTCATACATTCCAAAAAAATCGCAATTTTTAAAAATAATGTTTGACCAAATTACGCCTTTGAAGGGCTCTCCGGAAAAAATTGCATTCTCAACAATAATTAATGACTGCCCAAATTTTTTTTCTCTGAGCCCATCATCTTTTAGAGATTCAAAAATTTCTCCAAATTGATTTATATTTTTTTTGTTCATGAGGGCCTCTGTTTTAAGTGCCGGAATGCTAAAAATGGAACCTAGAATTAAAATGCGTCTGCGCATTATTTTGAAGCCAATTTAATTATTCTATCTTTTTCTGAATAGTTTTTTTCTTTGTAATTGTCAAATAAAAAATCCCAATCAGGCACCTCCCCGCGCTCCCCTTGACAGCGTTGGAACGCCCAAGTCCGAAGGCCCCAGTCGGATTTCCCTGCCCAGATATCCAAAGGAAAGACCCAAGGATCCGTGAAGTCCATGTCTGCGCTCCAGTCTTCTTTTTTGACACTGGGTTTTTTGAGGATCACTTCAAAGAATGCTTGTTCAATGCCACGACCGCGATTGTCTTGATCGCCCCCGTCAGCGTCCGAATAAGCATCAATCGCTCTGTTTAATATTTCAACATGGCCCTCCTTTAGCTGCATCGTTGATTCCTTTTGGCTTGAAAAGAAATCAGGTGACAAAAGATGCCAGGTCTTTTTGGCTGCAGGGCCTCGCCTTTCACCCCCCTCGAACACCCAAATCCGAACGCCCTCGATGCAGTCCAGCCGTGCCAGCGTGGGACTGAGCTTGATGGGCACACGCCCGCCGCTATCGGGCAACTGGACCGGCTCGAAGGTCAGCGGCGGCACGATCTTCTTTTTTGGGTCGGTGCTCATCACCGCCAGATAGTCCAGGGCCACGCACAGGCGCGGCCTTTCGTTGAGCGGACGGCCAGCGCTGCGGCTGCTGCGCAGGGTCTTGATCTGGTGGATCAGCCGCTCGGCCGGGTTCAGCAAGGTGCCCGAGGGCGGGCGAAGGGTCCAGCTGTCGAGCTCATGGTCGAGGTTCTGCTTGCCGATGGGGCCGCCGCAGCTGGAGACGATGAAGCGCGTGTGCTCGCGTGCGCCGCCGGGCTGCGGGCCCTGGATGCCCGGATCGCGGGCGCTTTGCACTTCGATGCCGCGCACGGGCGTGCGGGCGTTCTGGCCGGCGATGGTCTGCATCTGGCGCCAGGCGACCTCGTAGACGCCGCTGCGGTGGCTGTGGCCGCTGAAATGCCAGTCCACGCAGACGTCGGCGGGCACGTGTGTGCTGTAGGGGCCATCGGTGGCGCCGGCAGCGCGCACGGCGGTCTCGAAGTAGCGCGCCTGGTTGATTTCGCAGGTGCCGGTGTTGACCTGGTTGAAGCCGGCCCAGGCGACGGGGTTGCCCGGCCCGCGGGGCGGCACGAAGCGCATGTGCTGCGGTGGGGCGGAATAGGCGATGGGCTCGTCGTAGTTGATGAGGGTGAAGTGGCTGGCGACGGCGAGGCTGGCGCCAGGGCTGCGACGCTTGTGGTCCTGGGCCTGGGCCAGCAGGGCCAGTTGGGCTTCGCTGAAGGACTGTTGGGCGCGTGGCAGGATGCCGGTGCCTTGTCGGTCCACGCCGCCGAGCAGGCCACTCGTCAGGTTTTTGAAGTTTTCCCCTTGTCCCCAGCCCAGCAGGGCCAGGACCTGGGTGGCCGGCGGGCCGCGGTCGGGCTCCGCGCCGAAGGCGATGACAGCATCCTCCAACGGCGTGAACAGCGTGTAGAACCAGTCGTAGTTGTCGACGCGGTAGTTGTTGCCTGTCAGGGCCTGGGCATAGGCGGGCCCATAGGCGAGGGCCGCCTCGTAGATGGTCATGTTGTGGTCGGCGGCGATGCCTTCGTTGGCCCTGTTCGGGCTCCAGGCGCTGGCCTTGTCGAAGTCCTTGTAGGTCGCGGCCAAGTCGTCGATCTCAAGGTTCTTGCTCCAGTTGACGGCCTTCTTTCCAGCCCAGGCGACCGGCCCGATGCGGCTCAGGCTCTGCTTCTGGCCTCGCACCACAACGGTTTGGGTCTCGCTCATCTGCCGCTCGCGGCCCCATCGCCCTTGTTCCAGCGCATCGGTGGTGTCTTCCAGCACGCCCATGGCCGCGCCCCACTCGTTGATGCGGGGGCTGATGCCGTACGGGACGCTGTAGGCCTCGTGGTTGCCGCTGGTCATGAACACGGGCAGCTTCAGGCGCGTGTAGGCATGCCGCACCAGGCTGAAGGCCAGCAGGTCGTCTTGCCCTCGCGGGTACAGGCCGGGCGTGTCCAACTGGTTCATGACGTTGAATCGCTTCCACTGCTCGGCAATGGTGTCGCCGACCTGGCCCGGGTTGATGTTGCGGTTGAAGTCGATCAGGTCGCCGGTGAGCAGCAGGGCGGTGTCCGGCTTGCCGGCGGCGCCGAACTGGTCGAACAGTTGCTTGAGGGCGTTGAAGCTGTTGCACACGCGCTGGCCCACGGGCGGCTGGGTGAACTTGGCGTCCTCGATCACCTTGGCGGGCGACTTCGCCAGGGCGCAATGGCGCACGTTGATGTGCACGTCGCTCAGGTGTCCCAGCTTCAGCGGCTGGTTGCTGTCTAGGCGGATGACCGGATGCCAGGCGGCCAGGCGCTGCTGGCCCTCGACCAGGGCGCGGGCGTTGGCGGCTGTGGCGTCGACGTCGTACTCCAGCAGGCCGGCTTCGAGGCCGCGAGGCGCCACGCTGCCATTGGCAGACAGATGGCGGTGTCGAGGGTCGCGGGTCTGCGCGCCGAGGAAGGCCTCGACGAACAGGTCCTGCGCGTGCACGGTTTCGGCGGCGCACAGGGTGGGATAGTCCTTCTTCTGCTGCGCGGTGGGGCGCACCATCCAGGCGAAGCTCTTGAAGCTGCCGGATTCGGGGGCATTGGCCAATTCGGCCAAGTCGAGTTCGATCTCGTAGACCTGGCCGCCGCCGAAGCCGGCCGCCGCATAAGCGCCGACCGCCTGGGGGCTGAGGGTGGCGAAGGCCTCGCCGCGCTGGTTGTAGATCAGGGTGCCCGCAGCGAACTTGCCCACGCGCCAGACCTTGATGGCGCGCCGGGCTTTGGTGCAGTCGGGGCCGTCGCCGGTCAGGCCGCCCACACTGATATCGGCGGCCGGCTTGATACCGTCCATGCCGACCAGGCGCAGGTGGCGCGCGACGATGGCGCAGGCGGCGCCCGGGCCTTCACCGCCCATGGGCGTGACGATGGCCTGGCGGTCGAGCGTGTAGCGGCCCCGGTCGGTGTCCGGCACACCCAGGGCGGGCGCGGCGATGAAAAGGCTGCATTTCTGTTGCGCGGGCGTCAGCAGGAGCGGCGTTCCCAGGCTGGGATAGAGGATCAGGGCTGCCAGTTGCGGCGGCTCGCTGCAGTCGCACAGGGCGCCGGGGGTGTCGGATGTGCTCATTGGAGGAACTGGGGGCAGCCCGTCAGGCCGTGGTCGATTTGGAGAGGGCGTGCGTCATCGCCGCCGTTCGGGCTTCATAGCTGCGGATCAGCGCGGCGTCCCGGTCCTGAAGCCAGCCGTGTCTGACGGAGGCAGGGAGGGTGGTCAGCAGGGCGTCGAGCGTGGGCGGCGCACTTTCTGCCGAGTCGGACTGCGAGGGCGGGGCGGCAAGAGCCTTTGCCAGCGCAGGGTGGGTGTGAAACGCCGCATGCGTCAGCAGTGCCTGCCGGCAGGCGGTCAAATGTTCGTTCCAGGTGACGAGGCCGGCGCCGGTGGCAAAGTCCATCGCTTCGCGGGCGATGCCTCGCTGCAGCAGCGGATGCATCCGGGCCATCCAGTGGGCGTCCGGGTGCCGGGTTTCCTCGAGTTCCTCGGCCAGAAGAGCAGCGGCCAGTTGCGGTGCGCCGATGGTGGCGAGCGCATCGCTCCATGCGCGGGACAGGCGCATGGGTTGGGTGTGACGCATGGGCGCCGTTCGCCCAGGGCCGGACAGGCGCCGCGCTTGGCCCTGGGCATCCCACCCTGCCCACCAGGTCATGGGTTGCAGGAAGGCGCGACGCGCTTCCGCGGGCCAGTGTTCGACGGCATCGAAACCGATGCGCGGGTCGAAGTAGCGCAAGAGCACCGGCACGTCTTCATCGCCGCCTTCCAGGCGGGCATGCAGGAAGCTGCGCAGGTGGGCGGCCAGCGGGGCCAGCTTGATGGGGCTGGCCAGCAGGGTCAGTGCGTCATCGCAGGCCTGGGCACTCAAGGCGCTCAGCAGCGAGGCGTCGCGGGCGGGCGGCAAGGCGATCAGCCAGGGACCGGCATCGGCCATGTCCGCTTCCGGCGTCTGCAGGAACAGCTGCTCATGGTCCAGCCCATGCGCTTCGAGCAAGGAGGCGGGATCCACTGCATGGCATTGGCCGGCGATGACAAGGGCGTAGTGGCGCCGCGTGGGCAGGCCGGGGGCCGGAGCCCCGGCACTGGCGGGGGCCAGCCATTGGCCGATCTGTCTTTGCCGCGCCTGATGCAGCGCTGTCGTGAACGCGAGGTGGGCTGCCTGCACGGCTTCACGGCTGCCGGGTGAGTGAGGGGAGTGCACGGCCATACCTTCAGGTCTGGGGGACGGCGGCCGATCCGCGACGCAGGGCGCGCTGCATGCATTCCCAACACACCTTGGCAGGCTGGGGCACGGCACGCGAGTCGTCCAGCGGGGTGGCATGGCTGGCCGCATGCTCGATCCAGACGCCGGCCGTGCCGTGCAGGATGCCGCTGGCGCGCCATTCGCTGAAACTGGTGCCGCCGTTGATCTCCACGGACTTGCTGGCTTCGATGTAGACCGTGTCTTCGGTGCTGTGGATGGCCACGTCCTGCAGGGCGGTGAGCTTCATCGCGTCGCTCTGCGCCTCGATTCGGATGTCGCCCTCGCTGGCGATGGCACGCAGGCCATGTTCCAGCGTGAAGAAGCGCAGGCCCTCGGCCGCTGCGGCGAGCAGCCGGCGCCCGATGCTCCAGGCCGTGTGGGTGCCGCTGGTGACCTGGAACTGCGTGCCGCTGTGGCTCTGGAGATCCTGGTTGGTCGTGATGGCCAGGCCAGCGGGCGTATCAAGCACCAGGTGCGCATCCGCCAGTTCAGGAAAGCGTCCGGCGGCGGCATCGGCCGCACCCTGACCCTGGATCGCACGGTTCTGCCGCCGGACGTCCTGGGCGACATGGGCTTGGTCGTCGTCCTGCTGCTGCGCCTTGGCCGTGACGGCCGCCTGATGCAGACCCTCGATCTGGTCCCGCCCGCCGGTGAGCCGGGCCACGGCATTGCGCAGAACCTTGACGTGCTCGGCCGCATGGGGCCGCCCCTCGGTGGAGATCAGCATGCCGTCCTGCGCCCGCAGCACGCCGTGCCCGTCGGTGCGCAACTCGAAGCCTTCGCCTCGCGCCTCCTTGCGCCCCTCGTTGTCCTCGATGCGCGTGATGCTGCCCAGGCTCAGGCTCGAATGCTGGTGGTCGCTCTTGAGCTGCGCCTGGATGCGCCCGGCCGTGTCGTCCATCACCAGGTGGTTGCTGCGCCCCGCCGCGCTGTTGCCGCCGCCTTCCGCGAGCTCGCGGCTTCGGAAGCCGCTGAGCGCCGACTGCTGCGGCAACGCCCACGGCGGCAGGTTCAGCTGGTTGTGCAGCCGCCCCGTGCAGATCGGCAGGTCCGGATCGCCGGCGATGAAATCGACCACGACCTCCTGCCCGATGCGCGGGATGTGCACGCCGCCCAGCTGGTTGCCCGCCCACGGGCTGGAGACACGCACCCAGCAACTGCTGTGCTGGTTCTCCCGGCCCTGCCGGTCCCAGGGGAACTGCACCTTGATGCGGCCCAGTTCGTCCGTCCACAGGTTCTGCCCCTCGGGGCCCACCACCAGCGCCGTCTGGGGGCCATGGGTGTGCGGCTTGATCCGGGTGATGTCTGGGCGCAGCGGCTCGGTGATCGGGTGGGCCGTCAGGTCGACTTTCACGCGCCAGTGCTGCTGGCGGTCAGGGGCGGCATCCCGGACCTGGCTGTCCGGCCCGGTGTCCTCCACCAGCAGGTCGGTCTCCAGGATCAGGTAGTCGGCATTGGCCGCATTCCTGGGGTGGTTCTGCAGGGTGAAGGTGAAACCCGGCACCATGGCGCGCAGGTTGCCGCTGGCGCGGGCACGGGCGCCCGCGGTGCGCAGCGCCTGCATGCGCAGCCGGGCGATCAGATCGCCTTCGGCGCGCGGGTCGTTCGGGGACGCTGTCCCGGCGTTCGGCTGGGCGTAGTGGCTGCCACCCAGGTCGGCATGCCAAGCGTAGACCTCGGCATCGGCGAAGCCGGTGGGCCGGGCATCGGTGCGGCTCGCGCGCAGGTCGGCGCGGGGGCGGGTGTAGTCGTAGTCGCGGCTGCTGTAGCGCCCCGGGGTGAGGCGGCTGTCGGGCACGAAGGCGTGGAGGTACTCGGCATCGAGCTTCCAGCCGGGCGGGTGGTAGTCCACCTGCCGGTAGGCCTGGCTGGGGTTGGGCAGGTAGGCGCCCAGGTGGTCCGAGAGCACGAGGCGGTGGGCGCTGTCGTCGTGCTCGAAGTGGTAGCTGATGCCCCATTCCTGGCACAGGCGCTCGAAGAAGGCGAAGTCGCTCTCGTTGAACTGGGTCTGGTAGTCGCGGATGGGGTAGCGCTCGAGCAGGCGCTTGTCGACGGGGAAGGGATAGTCGGCGAGGACGGCATCCAGGATGTCCACGACGGTGGCGTTCTGGAAGATGCGGCAGTCGGCGTTGAGGGTGGCCAGGTGCAGCCAGGGGCGCAGCACGAGGCGGTACTGCAGGTGGCGGCCTTCCTCGCCGACCAAGGCAGCCTCGGTGATGAGGGCGTTGATCTGGCGCAGACCGGCGCCGACGGCATCCACGGCCTCACCAACCGCACCGGGGAGAAAGTAACCCGAGCCATCGAGTTCGATCTCGCAGCAGATCTCCCGGCCGATGAGGGCGTCGAGGTCGAGGTTGGCGCAGGCCTCGGCCAGGGCGCCGGGGTTCAGGGAATCCGGGGTCTGCAGCATCAGCTCGTAGCAGAAGAGGGTGTTGACACCCTCGTGGCCCGCAAGACGCACCGGGTGCAGCAGCGGCTCGCCGGCAAAGAGGGGCAGCGCGGGTGAGCTCACCCGCAGCGTGTGTGACAGCGTGGACATGGTTCTCTCCCTGACAGCGCGCCTTCGTGCGAGGCGATCAGGGAGAGTAAGTCCGGCCGGCAGGCCGAGCTGTCAAATCTCGGCAGTCTTCAGAAAAGTTAAGGGGATGTCGTGGCGCGATGCCTAGTTCGTCACGCTCTCCGGTGGGCGCGCCCACACGCGCGACGCAGCAGAAGCAGAACTTTCTGCGCCATCAAGTGCGGGTCGAGAATCCCGGCCTTTCCGTTCACACCGGCCCGCGCGCGGGCGGCATAGGCGATGACCCTGCATGCGCAAGATCACCAAGCGCATGGGGCTCGCCCTGCGCCCGCGCCGCGGCGTCCAGGCCTTCCCCTTCAAGCCTCACTCGCGGCAGGAACTGCGGGTACTCCCGCTGCATGAAGTCGATGACGCCTTCCCGCACGCGGCAGCGCAGGTCCCAGGCCAGGCCGGAGCTGGCAGCGGTGCACAGGATGCGCAGCTGCATCGTGCGTTCGGTGGCGTCGGTCACCACCAGGTTGAAGAAGCGGCCGTCCCATTCCGGCGCGGCCTTGACCACGCGCTCGACCTCGGCGCGCAGCGGCGCCAGCGGCATGCCGTAGTCGACGAACAGGAACACCGAGCCGAGCAGCTGCGAGCTGTTGCGGGTCCAGTTCTGGAAGGGCTTCTCCATGAAGTAGTTCAGCGGAATGATCAGCCGCCGATCGTCCCAGATGCGCAGCACCACGTAAGTGCCGGTGATCTCCTCCACGCGGCCCCATTCGCCTTCCACGATCAGCACGTCGTCGATGCGGATCGGCTGCGTCAGCGCGATCTGGATGCCGGCGATCAGGTTGCTGAACACCGGCTTGGCAGCCAGGCCGCCGACGATGCCCACCACGCCGGCCGAGGCCAGCAGGCTGGCGCCCACCTGGCGCGCGCCGGGAAAGGTCATCAGCGCCATGGCCGCGCCGATGACGGCGGCGACCACCATGGCGGTGCGCGACAGCACGCGCGCCTGGGTCAGGATGCGCCGCGCCGCCATGTTGTCGGCCACGTCCACCGGGTGGCGCGCGATGATGCCGTCGGCCACGCCGCCGATCAGGCGCACCGCCAGCCAGGTGAAGGCCATGATGAGCAGCAGCCCGTTCAGGTGGCGCACGTTGCTGATGAAGGCCAGGGCGTCGGGCGCGGCCTGCCACACGGTCTGCAACGCCATCAGCGGCAGCACCAGGGCGGCCGGGCTGCGGGCCGCCTGCACCACGGCATGCACGACCGGCAGTGGCCGCGTCACGCGCAGCAGCACGGCGCGGCCCACGCGGTAGATGGCGGTGGCGACCAGCACGGCCACCAGGGCGGCCAGCAGGGTGCGGGTCCAGGGCAGGGCGAGGAGGGTGTCGAAGCTCATCGGATCAGGGTCTTCCATGCGGCAGCGCTCGCGGGAGCCGGCCCGAAGGCCGGCACCCCGTCAGGCGCTGCGGGGTTGCTGGGACGGGCTCGCCGCCAGATCGTCGGCGTCGCGCAGGATCTGCGCCACATCCGCCTTGATCTGCATGGCGATGCCCGCGGCAAGGTCGAGCCGGCGCAGCAGCCAGGGGCTGATGTCCTGTTCGAACGGGTCGGGCAGTTGAACCACACCGGCCGCCAGCGAGGCCGCGGCGGCGGCATCGCCGCTGTCGGCCAGGGACGCCGCTGCCGGGCCCCCTGCCGGCTGGGGGCCGAGTGCCTCGTCGATGCGGTGCCCGGCTCGGGCCAGCGGACCTTCCACCTGTGCGGGGGTCAGCCGGTCGCGGCGCAGCACCAGCATCGACTTGACGGCCGACAGCTGGGCCAGCAGCTGGTAGCTGTGAGCCTGCAGGCGCTGCAGCGGTTCGAGCGGCGGCTGCACGGCCCGCGGCTCGGACAGCGAGCGCTGCGTCGCCTGCACCAGGGCCGAGAGCGCGTCGAAGGCCTCCCGCCGCGCCAGCCGCCATTCGAGCTCCGGCGCCATCTCCACCTCTCGCAGCTGACCGAGGGACAGCGACAGCCGCGCATGGCGGGCCTGCGCGGCCAGGGTGCGCCGCACCAGGGCGGGGATCTGCGTTCGTTCCCAGGATGGCAGCACGTAGCAGAAGGCCCACGCCAGCACAGCGCCGATCAGCGTGTCGGCGATACGCTCCCCGAGCGCGAAAGTGGGCGCGGCGCCGGCATAGAGCTGGTGGGCCTGCACCAGGCCCAGCACCGTGGCGGCCACGGCGGTGAGGGTGTATTTGCGCACCGCGAAGCCGTGGGCGAACGCCTGGGCGGCGGTCATGGCCAGCAGCAGTTCGAGCGGGCCCGGGTGCGTGGCCAGCAGTGCCACCGCGATCAGGCTGCCCACCAGTGTGCCGGCCACGCGCTGGTTGCGCCGCTCCAGGGTCTGGGCCAGGCTGCCGCGCAGCACCACCACGATGGTCAGCAGGATCCAGTAGTCGTGCGAGCCCCAGGGCATGAGCACGGCGACGGCATAGCCGGCGGCCAGCGCCAGGGCGGCGCGGATGGCATGCCGCAGCGGCGGCGCGTCCCAGCGCCAGAGCGCCAGAAAGGGCCGGATCGACCATTCCGTGGGGCTGACGAAGACCTGCCAGTGGGCGCGCACCACGGCCAGGTCGGGGGCCTCGTCGCTGCGTGCCAGCCGGGCCAGGCGCACGGTCTCGTCGTTGAGGTGGCCCAGGCGGTTGGCCATGCCGCGGGCGAGCTGGCCGGCCGAGGGGCCGCCCATCGCGGCCGACTCGTCGCCTTCCGCCGGCACGGCGGCCAGTTCACGGCGGCGGTCGGCGATGGCGGCGGGGCGGCGCATCTGCAGCAGGGCGTCGGCCAGGCCCTCGACATCGTCGGCCATGGCCTCCAGCACGCGGCGCATGGCCGCCAGGCCGGGGCCATGCCGCGGATCGCCGCGCAGCGTCTCCAGGTCGAGTTCGCTGGCCAGCAGGTGGTCGCGCATCTCCAGCACCGTCAGCAGCAGGGCGGCCAGGCGCTGGCGCGCCGGCGTGCGGGGCGATTCGAAGACCAGGTCGCGCGTGGACTGCAGCTGGTCCGCCAGCGCGGCCTGCGCGCGCAGCATCGCGCCCAGCATGGGCGCGGCCACCTCGCGCACGTCGCTGGATTCGTCGCGGGCGGTGAACTGCCGCGCCTGAGCGCGCATGAGCGCCGCCACGGACAGCAGCAGGTCGGCCATGTACTGCGTGCGGTAGCGGGCATTGAGCGCCAGGTTCATCAGCGTGGCATAGACCACGTAGAGCCCGGCCCCCAGCGCCATGTGGCCAGTGCGGGCCAGCGCTTCCGCCACGCCGCTGGGCGGGCGCGTCGCCATGGAGAACACCATGGCCAGCATCAGCGCGATGGCGATCGGGATGCCCCGCTTGCCCCAGGCCATGGCCAGAAAGGCGAGGAAGGAGGCCGGCACCAGCAGCAGCCCGAGCCGGCCCGGCATGGTGTGCAGCATCTGCACCGCGAAGAAGAGCGGCAGGCTGCCCAGCGCCGCCGGCAGCAGCTGGCGCAGCTTGCCGCGGCGCGGTGCGGCCCGGTCGGGCGGGCTGGCGACGATGACGCCGGTGGCGGCAGACGCGGCTGCGGCCGTGCCCAGCCAGAAGTGGATGCCGCCGGAAATCAGCAGCAGGCCGAGCGCCACCGACAGCCCGTTGGCCACGTCGTGGCTCAGGGCGGTGCGCAGCATGCCGCGCATCGGCAGGCGAGCGGCCGTGCCCGTCACGCCTCGGGCGTGCCTTCGGAGCCTTCGGCTGCGCGCTTGACGCGGGTGAGCTTGCGCGGGGCGGCCGGCGCGGGGGCCGGGGCCTCGCCGGCGGCGGGTGCGTCGCCCTCGGCGCCTTCGGCCGTCAGGCCCACGGTGGAGCGGGCGTAGATGTCGGCCGAGTCGTCCGCCCCCGCGCGGCGGCTGGGGTCGACGGCGCGCATGCGGGCGGTGGCGGCCAGCTTGTCGTCCACGCCGGCGAACTTGGAGTACTTGCTCAGGATCGGCACCAGCTGGCCGTAGATGCGCGGCGTGCCGGCCAGCAGCTCGCGCTGCTCCAGGTACTCGCCCTCGCCGGTGAAGTTGCTGATCAGGCCGCCCGCCTCGGTCACCAGCAGCGAGCCGGCGGCGGCGTCCCAGATGCTGAGGCCGGTCTCGAAGAAGGCCTCGGTGTAGCCGGCGGCCACGTAGGCCAGGTCCAGCGCGGCGGCGCCGGGGCGGCGCAGGCCGGCGGCGCGCGGCATCAGGTCGGCCATGATGGCCAGGTACTGCTTGAAGTTGTCGCCGGTGCGGAAGGGAAAGCCGGTGGACACCAGGCTTTCGTTCAGCCGCGTGCGCTTGGAGACGCGGATGCGCCGCTCGTTGAGAAAGGCGCCGCGGCCGCGCGAGGCGGTGAACAGGTCGTTGCGCGTCGGGTCGTACACCACCGCCTGCTCGATCTTGCCGCGCACCGACAGGCCGATGGACACGCAGTACACCGGGAAGCCGTGGATGAAATTGGTCGTGCCGTCCAGCGGATCGATGATCCACACGTACTCGGAATCGCGGGCGCCATGCTCGCTGCCCGATTCCTCGGCCAGGATGCCGTGGCCGGGGTAGGCGGTGAGCAGCGTCTCGATGATCGCGGCCTCGCTGGCATGGTCCACCTCGGTCACGAAGTCGTTCACCTGCTTCTGCGACACGCGCACCGCTTCGACGTCGAGCGCGGCGCGGTTGATGATGGCGCCGGCGGCGCGGGCGGCCTTGATGGCCACGTTGAGCATGGGATGCAGGTTGGACGACATGGGTTGTGCGAGGAACGGGCGCGGGCCCGGCCCGCCGAAGACGCGTCCGGCGATGCGGACGGAAAAGGAAGGCGCGCATTTTAGCGGCCGGCCCGCGGATCGCTCTACAATGAGAATAATTCTCAAAAAGTGTAGCTTCGCAAGCCAGGACGCCGGGCAGCGCACCATGCGCCGCGGGCGGTCATCCGTCCGATGACCGCATCCCCTCCGGTCCAGCCAGCGATGGTGCGGCAGCCCTTGCGGCATGCCGGCGCCGATCCCATCCTGGAGTGACCATGTCCCCGTTCTGCCGGGCCGCCGACCGTGCGGCCCTTCCAGCCTGGCCGTTCGCGCCTCCTTTCGATCGCCAATCCGGACCTGGCGCCGGCCTGCCGGCATGAACGCGCGTCCGACCGCCGCGCCGCGCGGGCACGACGTGCACGCTGGCGCCCCCGGAGGCGCGTCTTCCGCGCTTCGTCGCGCGGCTGCCACCGTCTGGCGGCATGGCCCGCTGGTGTCGCGCATCGTCGCGGCCATCGGCGGCGGCTATGCGCTGGGGGCGCTGGCCAGCGTGGCCGCGCTCGCCTTGCCGGCCAGCCGGCCGCAGGCCGTCATCGGCGGCATGCTGGGCAGCTTTGCGGTGTACGCGGCGGCGGTGATCTGGGTCTTCGCCGCGCGCAGCGCCACGCGGGCCTGGGCGGGCCTGGCGCTGGCGGCGCTGCCGCTGCTGCTGGCCTGCGCCACGGTCTGGGGCGCGGGAGCCGCCTCGTGAGCCGCCTGCGTCCCCCGACGCCCCCGGCGCGCGGCCTGCGCCAGCGCATGTCGGACCTGCACATCTGGGCCGGGCTGCTGGTCGGCTGGGTGCTCTACGCCATGTTCCTCACCGGCACGGTGAGCTACTTCAAGGAAGAGATCTCGCAGTGGATGCGGCCGGAGGTGCCGCACCGCATCGCCTTGCCCGATGCCGCCACCGTGGCCGAGCGCGTGACGGCCGAGCTGACGACGCGTGCGGCCGGCAGTCCGCAATGGAGCTTCTCGCTGCCCGACGCGCGCAAGCCCGAGGTCGATGCCTTCTGGCGCAAGCCGGGCGTGACCGGCGGCCGGCGAAGCTTCGAGAGCGCCACCTTCGACCCCGACACGGGCCACGCGGTCGCCGCGCGCGCGACGGGCGGCGGCGAGTTCTTCTACCGCTTCCACTTCCAGTTCCACTACATGCCCGTGCTGTGGGGCCGCTGGCTGGCGGGGGTGTGCGCCATGTTCATGCTCGTGGCCATCGTCAGCGGCGTGATCACGCACAAGAAGATCTTCACGGACTTCTTCACCTTCCGCTGGGGCAAGGGCCAGCGCTCCTGGCTGGACGCGCACAACGTGCTGTCGGTGCTGGGGCTGCCCTTCCACCTGATGATCACGTACACCGGGCTGGTCACGCTGGCGGCGCTGTACATGCCTTTCGCCGAGCAGACGGCGTTCAAGACGCCGGCCGAGCGGCGCGCGCTCACCGAGCAGACCAGCGCCTTCCTGCAGCCGCGCACGCCCAGCGGGCAGTCGGCGCCGCTGGCCTCCGTCGGCGACATGGTGCGGCAGGCCCAGGCGCGCTGGGGCGCCGAAGGGCCGAGCCGCGTCACCATCGCCAATGCGGGCGACCAGGTGGCGCGCGTGGCCGTGACGCGCGGCGACGACGGCCGGGTGTCCATCAGCCCGCAGTACATGCTCTTCGAGGGCAGCACCGGCCGGCTGCTGGAGGTCCGGGACCGCGTCGGGCCCGCCGCCGAGACGCGCGGCGTGATGTACGCGCTGCACATCGGCCGCTTCAGCGACGGGGCGACGCGCTGGCTCTACTTCATCGTCAGCCTGGCCGGCACCGCCATGGTGGGCACGGGCCTGGTGATGTGGACCGTCAAGCGCCGCGCCAGGCTGCCCGATCCGCAGCGGCCGCACCTCGGCTTCCGGCTGGTGGAGCGGCTCAACATCGCGGCCATCGCCGGCCTGTCCATCGCCATGGCCGGCATGCTGTGGGCCAACCGGCTGCTGCCCACCGAGCTCGCGCAACGGGCCGCGTGGGAGATCCACGTGTTCTTCATCGTCTGGGCGGCGACGCTCGCCTGGGCGCTGCTGCGGCCCGCCCGCCGCGCGTGGATCGAGCTGTTGTGGGCCGCCACCGCGGTGTTGGCGCTGCTGCCGCTGCTGAGTTGGGTGACCACCGGCCGCCACCTGCTGGCGAGCCTGCAAGCCGGCGATGGTGTGTTCGCCGGCATGGACCTGATGCTGTGGGCGCTGGCCGCCCTGCATGCCGTGCTGGCGCTGCGCACCATGCGCCATCAGGCCCGCCTGCCGCGCGCGCGGCCCGCGGCGCATGCGGCGGCCGAGGCGGCGGCGCGCCCAGCCACGCCCGCCGGCGAGGCCCTGGCCACCGAGGGCGGCCGCTGATGCACGCGCTCGTCACGCTCTGCAACCTGGCCGGCTTCGCGCTGCTGGCCGCGTCCACCGCCCGGCAGCAGGACGACCTGTTCGGCCAGGCGCTGGCGCCACGCGCCACGGCGCTGCTGCGTACCGGCGGCGCGGCCGGCCTGCTGGCGGGCCTGGGGGCCGCCGTGCATGCGTGGGGCTGGGGGCTCGGCCTGGTGGTGTGGTGCGGCCACCTGAGCGTGGCCGCCGGCGCCGTCGTGCTGGCGCTGGTGGCCTGGGACCGGCGCCGGCGCCGCTGACGCGGGGCCTTCGCTGCGAGACGCCGCCGCCCGGCGCCTGACGCACCAGGCGGCGCGCCGCGCTCACTCCGCGATGCGCGTGCTGCTGTACTGCGCGTCGGCCTGGATCTCGGCCTCGGTGAATGGCACCCGCAGCCACTGCTTGGCGCTGTAGCGGCGCGTGTAGTCGGCGTTGTGCGGCGAGGCCGGGTCGTCCGACTGCGAGAAGGTCAGGAAGGTATGGGCCTGCACGCCGGCGTCGTCGAAGCGCACCACCTGCATGTAGCTGTTGCCGTTGGGGTCGCCGTCCATGCTGTAGCCGCCCTGTTCGATGCGCTGCTCGGAGCAGGCGATGGTGAAGTAGCCCACGTTGCCGCAGCCGCCGTACAGCGGGATGCGCGTGCCGCCGCGGGTCGCGAACAGCGTCTCGCCGCGCGGTGCGTTCAGCGCGAAGCCGCTGGCCTGGATGGCCAGCGTGGCGGCGCCCATGGCCTGCCGCAGCGCGCCGGCGGCCGAAGGCTGCAGGTCGCGCGGCGTGGTCAGCGGATGGGCCGCGTCGAAGGGCACCGCCCACAGCGCGGACGCGCCCAGCCGCTCGGCACGGCGCCAGAACTCGTCCCACACATGCGCGCCGCGGGCATCGGGGTTGCCGGTGGAGTCCCAGTTGCGCAGTTGGTCGCAGGCGGCGGCGATGTCCACCGTGCGCGCCGGCGAATAGCTCTGACCCGTGGCCGCGTCGGCCGTTACGCTTACCGTGGTGGGCGAGGTGCAGGCCAGGGCCAGCGCCTGGTCCTTCACCAGCTCGGCGCTCAGCACGCGGCTGTTGAGCACCATGCGCTGCACGATGTCGGGCGTGGCGCGGTTGCCGCTGTAACCGTCGGTGCCTGCCAGGCGTGCCCGGGCCATCAGGTGGCCGAGCCGGGTGCGCAGCGTCTGCGCCTCGGTGCCGGCCGGGCCGATGATGGCCGGGAAGCCGGTGAGCGGCGCATCGGGATTGGCCAGCCAGTAGCTGTCGTTCATGTTGGCCACGTAGTCGTCGCGCAGCAGGCCGGGCATGCTGGCGGCGGGCAGGGCGCCGGGCTGGGCGGCGGCGGCATCCACCGTCCAGTTGCAGGCCGCGCGCGAGCCGTCGAGCACCGGCACCCGGGGCAGGGCGCCGGCCAGGGCGGCACTCACTGGCGTGGCGCAGGCCGAGAGCTGTGCCGGCGGCACGTTGGGCATGGCGCCGATGTCGCCGTACCAGGCCTGCGTGCGGCCGCGGCCCACGGCCACGGTGTTGACCCAGGGGATGGACTGCTCCTCCTTCTGGATGGCGATCAGCTCGTCGAGCGATTTGGCCGTGTTCCAGCGCATCCAGGTGCGGAACAGCCGGTAGTTGTCGGCGTTGATGTCGCGGATCGCGAAGGCGGTGGTGGTCGACCAGCCCAGTGCCGGGTTGAGCGAGCCCAGGTTCACCAGCGGCCCATACTCGCTGCGGTAGAGCGTGCGGGTGACGGGCGCGCCGTCCTTCACCGCCACGGTGATGCGCTGCGGCGTCATCTTGATCTTCTGGCCATCGCGCATGTAGGCGGTGGGGTCGTCCGAAGCCAGCGTCAGCTGGAAGAAGCCGAAGCGCCGCGCGGTGGAGACGGTGTGGCTCCACGCCACGCCGCTGTTGAAGCCGATCAGGATCACCGGGATGCCCAGGAAGGAGCTGCCGCTCACGTCCAGCTCGCCCGGGATGGTCAGCTGCGCCTGGTAGAAGCGGTCGGGCCCGCGCCAGTACCAGTGCGGATTGCCGAACAGCAGCGGCCCGCCGCCGGTGGCTCCGCCGCCGAAGCCGTACATGTTGCTGCCCACGCCGGCCTCGCCGCCCACCTCCAGCGCGGGCGCCTGCAGCTGTTGCGGTCTGATCGCGGCGAACTGCCGGGTCGCCTCTCGCCGCGCGCGGCTGGTGACCACGGCCGAGGCCGGCGGCTGCGCATTGGCGATGGCGGCGAGGAAATTGCTGTAGCCGGCCGCGAAGTTGGCCTGGTACATGCGCCGCCACAGGTCGGCGGTGGTCACGGTCGTCACCCAGGCCTGGTCGCGGCAGGCGACGTGGCGGCCCGCGCTGCCACCGGCCTTCACTTCGCGCACGTAGCGGTTGTAGCCGGCGGTGAAGCCTTCGACCATCTGCAGCAGCTTGGCCGGCTGGGCCGCCATGATGGCCTGGATGCGGGCGTCGTCCATCACCTGGCGGTGGAAGAAGTCGGAGTCGATGTTCTTCGGCCGGCCGATGGTGCCGCTGGTGGCCACCAGCGTGTCCGCGCCCAGCCAGCGCGAGCGCTCGCCCCGGTAGGTGAGGAAGGCGTCGGCCATGGTGCACAGCGCGTCCTGCGCCTGGGCATAGCCGTAGCCGTAGCCCACGCCGCCCCAATCCGCGGCCTTGATGTGGGGCACGCCCATGGCGGTGCGGCGGATCTCCGCCTGGTACTGCTGCGCGGCCGGTGCCGGCGCGGGCGACGGTGCGGGTGCCGGCGCAGGGGCCGGGGCGGGCGTGAATTGCACGTTGCCGCCGCCGCTGCCGCCGCAGGCGGCGAGCGAGGCGAGCGCGAGCAGGGTCAGAGGCCGCAGATGGCGGCCGAGGGATGAGCGCATGTTGGTCTCCTTGGTTCTTGCTGTCGGCGTCTTGAGGCGCCGCCGGGCAGGGTACGGCCTCAGCCTGCGGCCCGCTTGTACGTAGCCGCTATCGGTGCACCGCCGCTGCGCTCAGGCGGGCCAGGTGCGCGTGGCGGCCTCGTCCACCGCCAACTGCACGCGCCGCGGATCGGCCAGGAAGGAGGGCGCCAGGCCGAAGCAGGACTGGAAGGTGCGGCTCATGTGCGCCGAGTCGGAAAAACCGCCCGCCAGCGCCACCTGCGTCAGCGGCGCGCCCTCGCGCATCTGCTGGATGGCGCGGCGGATCTTGGCCCACAGCGCATAGCGGGTGACCGACAAGCCTGCCTGTTCGCGGAAGAGGTGGGTCAGGCGGTCGGCGGACAGGCCCGCCAGGGCCGCCAGCGCCGGCAGCGGCGCCGCCTGCGGGTCGCGTCGGATAGCCGCGGCCACGCGGCTGATGCGCGGGTCGAGTGGCCGCTCCGGGCTCGACGTGACGGCCTCGAGCGGTGCACCGACGGCCAGGCGCACCGCGTCGTTGCACAGGGCCTGCAACGCGTCCGCATCGAGTTGGCCGTGCAGCGCGCCCTCGCACGCGGGCCCCAGCCGGACGAGGTCCTCGACTGGCAGCGGATGGATGCGGCGCTCGCCCAGCCGCGCCGCCAGCAGCCGGTGGTGGTGGGCGGCCGGATCGAGGTTGAGCGACAGCAGGCCCCAGCGGCTCGCGTCCAGCCGTCGCGCCACCAGCGGCGGCACCCACGCGGCTGCAGCCTGCAGGCGCTCGCCGCTGCCGGTGACGAGCGTGAAGCTGCGCCCCGGCGGCGCGAGCAGCACCGCGCCGCTCGCCCGGGCCGTGAGGCCGGAGGCAATGGCATGCGTGGCATACAGGAAGCGGTCTTCCCAGAGGTGCAGATGGGCGTCGGACACGGGGGGACAGCGCGGGCGGAGCCGGCGAGAGTGTGCGGGCGGCGGCGGCAATGCGGCGTTGGCACAAACCCCCAGCGGGCTGCTGCACTGGCGGCGGCGTTTTCCTCAGCCGTCGAAAGACGCCGCCAGCGGCACGTCCAGCACCGCGTCGCTGCGGGCCTCGGCCACGCAGGGCAGGATCCAGCCCTCGGCCTTTTCCTCGCGCGAGACGCCCGGCCATTCGATGGTGTGCGCCACCTCGCCCTGCACCACGCGGCACAGGCAGGTGCGGCAGGTGCCGTTGCGGCAGGAGCTGGGCATGACCACGCCGGCGTCTTCGCCGGCGCGCAGCAGGCTGCGGCCAGGGGTGGCCGCGAAGCGCAGGCCCGAGGGCTGGAGGACGACGGTGTAGGACATGGCAGCGACTGGCGGAGGTGCGCAGTGTAGGCAGCGGCACCGCCTGGGCCGGGCAGCGACAATGGTTGCCCGATTTTTCCGAAGTGTTGAATGTCTCCGTACGAAGTCTGCCCCGCCGAAACCCGTGACGCCCGGGCCATCGCCGAGATCCATGCCGCCGCCGCACGTGCCGCCTACCAGGGGCTGGTGCCCGACGACCAGCTCGAAGCGCTGGTCGCGCCCGGCACCCGCGAAGCCAAGTGGCGCCAAGCCATCGAGTTCGCCGAACCCCAGGTCCACGTCGCCGTGCAGGGCGACCAGGTGATCGGCTTCGTCGGCTTCGATCGCTCGCGCGACCCCAAGACGCCGCCCACCACGGGCGAGATCTGGGCGCTCTACGTGCACCCCGACCACTGGGGCAAGGGCGTGGCGCTACAGCTGTGGGACGCTGCCGCCGAGGGCCTGGAGGACGAAGGCTGCACCAACGTCACCGCCTGGGTGCCGCTGCGCAACGAGCGGGCGCTGGCCTTCTTCGAGCACCAGGCGGCCTTCAAGCGCGACATGAAGACCGCCAAGACCACCGCCATCACCACCGCCGTGCGCATCGAGGAAGTCCGCCTCAAGCGCGCGCTGGGGTGAGGGCAGGGCGACGCCCACGCCGCGCGGCCCCCGCCGCGCATTCCCCCGGCGCCTGCATGCAGCGCGCTTTCGCCGTCCCTTCCACCGAGAACCTGCCCCATGGCTTCCAGCCTCCTCCTGTTGCTCGATGACATCGCCACCGTGCTCGACGACGTGTCGGTGCTCACCAAGGTGGCTGCGAAGAAGACCGCCGGCGTGCTCGGGGACGACCTGGCGCTCAACGCCCAGCAGGTGACCGGCGTGCAGGCCAACCGCGAACTGCCGGTGGTGTGGGGCGTGGCCAAGGGGTCGCTGCTCAACAAGGCCATCCTGGTGCCGGCGGCACTGGCCATCGCGGCCTGGCTGCCGTGGCTCATCACGCCGCTGCTGATGGTGGGCGGCGCCTTCCTGTGCTTCGAGGGCGTGGAGAAGCTGGCCCACAAGTTCCTGCACAAGGGCGAGGACGCCGAGGCGCGCCGCGCGCACGTGCAGGCGATGGTCGAGGGCGGCGCCGACCCGGCGCAGCTCGAGAAGGACAAGATCAAGGGCGCGATCCGCACCGACTTCATCCTTTCGGCCGAGATCATCGTCATCACCCTCGGCGCGGTGGAAGGGCAGCCCTTCCTCACCCAACTGGCGGTGCTCGCCGCCATCGCCCTGCTGATGACCGTGGGCGTGTACGGGCTGGTCGCGGGCATCGTCAAGCTGGACGACGCCGGCCTGTGGCTGAGCCGGCGCGCCAGCGGCGCGGCGCAGGCCGTCGGCCGCGCGCTGCTGGCCATCGCGCCCTGGCTCATGAAGGCGCTGTCGGTGCTGGGCACCGCGGCGATGTTCCTGGTGGGCGGCGGCATCCTGGTGCACGGCGTGCCGGCGGTGGCCCATGCCATCGAGGGCTGGACGCACGCGCTCGGCGGCCTGGGCGGCACCGTGGCCGGCCTGCTGGCCAATGCCGTGATCGGCATCGTGGCCGGCGCCGTGGTGCTGGCCGTGGTGGAAGGCGCCAAGCGGCTGCGGCCGGCGCACTGACGGTGACGGCGCAGCGGCCGGTGGCAACGCGGATGCACGCCTTCTGCCGCGCAGCCACGGCAGCGCGGCGGCCGTGGGCCGCTCAGCGGCGGCGGCGCCAGAGCGCGACGCCCATCAGCGCCACGCCCAGCACCAGCGCGAACCAGCCGACGGTCTGGGCGCCGCCGACCATCTCGCGCCATCCGGGCGAGCGCAGCCAGAGCGGCGCCAGCAGCACCGCCACGCCGATGACGGCGCACATGGCGCCGCGCATCAGCATCTGGTCTTCGGGTTTTTTCCTGTTCATGCGAAGGCTGGGCAAAGCCGCCATGGGCGAAAAAAAGCGCGGACCTGCCGCGCCTTCCTTCGCCGCCGTGGCGAGCCGTTCAACCCTGGTGGGCGCGCTTGCCCGGGTTCTTCTTGCTGCGCGTGGCGGTGCCGCGCTCCAGGCTGCGCTTCTGGCCGCCGCCGCTGCGCATGACGGTGGCGCCCGGCAGGGGCTTGGTGGCCTTGCGGTCGGCTTCGGTGACGATCTTGTTGCCCATGGTGAGTACTCCTTGCTGGACGAGGTGAGAAAAATGCGAAACCCCGTATTGTGGCGCCTTCGGCCCGCCGCGCGTTTTTGCGCTCCAATCCATGGCCCGGACGCCTGCGCATCCGGCCGTCCGACCATGACCTGCATTCCCCTCCTGCCCGCGCGCTTCACGACGCGCCCGCTGTCCCCACTGCTCGCGGCCTGCGCGCTGGGCGCCGCCGCCACGGCCGCCATGGCCCAGGCCGATGTCCGCGACTTTCCCGGCGCGGCCCTGCGGCTGCTGCAGGCCGAGCAGGCCGCCATCGACCGCGCGGTGGCCGACCGCGACCGCGACCAGTTCGAGGTGTCGATGGCCCGCACCCTGGCCTTCACCGAGGCCTGGGACTTCAAGAGCCACGCCAATCCCGCGCTCGCGCCCTATGCCGCCTGCACCGAGGCCATCGCCGACCTGCACGTGACCGGCCTGTGCCGCATGCTGCCGGCCGCCGAAGGCTGCCAGCCTTCGCCCGCGCTGCGCCTGGCCGAAAACATCCAACGCTGCCGCCAACTGGCCACACCATGACCACTGCCAACGAACGACCCCCCATCGAGATCGAGACCGGCCCGAACCCCCGCGCCACCGTGCTGCTGATGCACGGCCTGGGCGCCGACGGCAGCGACTTCGTGCCCATCGTGCAGGAGATGAAGCCCGCACTCGCCGCCATCGGCCCGGTGCGCTTCGTCTTCCCCAATGCGCCGGTGCAGCCGGTCACCATCAATGGCGGCTACGTCATGCCTGCCTGGTACGACATCCTCGGCCCTGGCCGGCCCGAGGACGCAGCCGGCCTGCGCCGCTCGCAGGCCACGCTGGAAGGCCTGCTGGTGCGCGAGCGCGAGCGCGGCATCGCCAGCGAGCGCACCGTGATCGCCGGCTTCTCGCAGGGCTGCGCGATGGCGCTGCTGACCGGGCTGCGCCATGCCCATCCGCTGGCCGGCATCGTGGGCCTGTCGGGCTACCTGCCGCTGGCCGAGCTGACCGAGGCCGAGCGGCATCCGGCCAACCTGCGCACGCCCATCTTCCTGGCCCACGGCAGCCGCGACAACGTGGTGGTGCCGGCCCGCGCCGAGCATGGCCGCGACACGCTGCAGCGCCTGGGCCATCCGGTCGAGTGGCACAGCTACCCGATGGACCACAGCGTCTGCATGGAAGAGATCGGAGACATCGCCGCCTTCCTGCAGCGCGTGCTCGGCTGACCGGCCGATTGCTGCCGCTGCCGCGGGGGAGGGGCCCGTTCCGGGCGAGAGGACCCTCGGCGGCAGGATGCGGCGGGCGGTGGTACCGTCCGCCCGAAATCCAGAACTCCAACGACGATGCACATGAACAGACTTCAACATCGGCTGGGTGGCCTCGCGCCCGCCCGGCTCCAGGGCATCCGTCGCGGCATCGAGAAGGAAAGCCTGCGCGCGCGGCCGGACGGCAAGCTCGCGCTCACGCCCCATCCGGCGGCGCTGGGCAGTGCGCTCACGCATCCGCACATCACCACCGACTTCAGCGAATCGCAGCTGGAGCTCATCACCGGCGTGCATGCCGACGTCGACGCCTGCCTGGCCGAGCTGACCGAGGTGCACCAGTTCACCTACCGCGTGCTGCGCGAGGCCGGCGGCGACGAGATGATGTGGGTTTCCAGCATGCCCTGCGGCCTGCCGTCGGACGAGACCATTCCGCTGGGCCTGTACGGCACCTCGAACGTGGGCCGCGCCAAGAGCGTCTACCGCATGGGCCTGGGCCACCGCTACGGCCGTCGCATGCAGACCATCTCGGGCATCCACTACAACTGGTCGATGCCCGAGGTGTCGAGCGAGGACTACTTCGCGCTGATCCGCAACTTCCGCCGCCAGGCCTTCCTGCTGCTGGTGCTGTTCGGTGCCTCGCCCGCCGTGTGCGCGAGCTTCGTCGAAGGCCGGCCGCATGCGCTTGAGCCGATCGGCGCGTACACCATGCACAAGCCCCATGCGACCTCCCTGCGCATGGGCCGCCTGGGCTACCAGAGCGAGGCGCAGGCCTCCCTCTTCGTCAGCTACAACGGGCTGGACGGCTACGGCGCCTCCCTGGCCGATGCGCTGACGCGGCCCTATCCGGCCTACGAGGCCATCGGCGTGCGCAACCTGGGCGGCGAATACAACCAGCTCGCCACCACGCTGCTGCAGATCGAGAACGAGTTCTACGGCACCATCCGGCCCAAGCGCACCATCTTCCCCGGCGAGCGCCCGCTGCATGCGTTGCGCGAGCGCGGCGTCGAATACGTCGAGGTCCGGCTGATGGACCTCGACCCCTTCGAGCCGGTGGGCATCGGCGCGCAGACCATGCGCTTCCTCGACGTGTTCCTGCTGCAGTGCCTGCTGCACGAAAGCCCGCCCGACAGCCGTGACGAGATCGTCGAGATGCAGCACAACCAGCACCTGGTGGCCGAATGCGGCCGCCAACCCGGGCTGATGCTGCGCCGCGGCGGCCAGGCCGTGGCGCTGGCGGACTGGGGCCGCGAGATCCTGGCCGAGTGCCGGCCCATCGCCGAGGCCATGGACGCGGCCCTGGGCAGCGGCGACGCCCATGCCCGCGCCGTGGACGCCGCGCTGCAGTCGCTGGCCCAGCCCGACACGCTGCCCTCGGCCCGCGTGCTGCAGGCCATGTCGGCGTCGCATGCGGATTCCTTCACCAGCTTCGTCACCGCCCGCTCGCACGAGGCGCAGCGCGACCTGCTGGCGCGGCCCTGGACGCCCGGGCAGCAGGCCCGCTACGAGGCGATGAGCGCCGAATCGGTCCGTGCCCAGCAGCAGATCGAGGCCAGCGACACGCTGCCCTTCGAGGAATACCGCCAGCAGTACACCTCGCCCGGCCGCCTCGGCCTGCGGCCGGTGCAGGGCGAGGTGCTGCTGGCCATCTGATCCGGTGCTCACCGGCCCGCACGGGCCTTGGGCGCCGGGCGCGCAGCCGCGGCGCTGTCACATCCCCGTCATGTCCCGAAGCGCCAATCGGCGCGGCCTGCGCGCGGTGCGCAGGCCTGACCGACGGACAACGATGAACACGACAGCACGACGAGCAATGAGGGGATGGGCAGTGGCGGCAGGCGCGGGCCTGCTGCTGAGCGCCTGCGGCGGTGGCAGCCATGGCGTGTGGACGCCCCTGGCCGGCACCACCACCGGCAGCGGCACCACCGGCAGCACGACGCCGGCAGCGAGCAGCGGCAATGCCGGCGGCAGCACGGCACCGGCCGCAACCACCGGCGTGTTCCTCGACGCGGCCGTCGAAGGCCTGGACTACCAGGCCGGCAGCGCCGCCGTCGCGCAGACCGATGCGCAGGGCCGCTTCCAGTGCATGCCGGGCGACACGGTGCGCTTCCGCGCCGGCGCGCTGGAGCTGGGTTCCGCACCCTGCGGCAGCATCGTCACGCCGCTGACCCTGGCGGGCCAGGCGGCCACGTCGGCGGGCGTGCAGGCCGATGCCGTGGTCAACCGGCTGCTGGCGCTGCAGGCGCTGGACGACGACGGCGATCCGTCCAACGGCATCCGCCTGAGCGCCGAGCTCAAGGCCCGCCTGAAGGCCGGTGCGCTGGACTTCGCCGCGCCCGCCGCCAGCTTCAACACCGCGCTGCAGGCCGTGCTGACCGCGCTGCCCGCGCCCTGGGCCGCGCGCACGGTGGACGACGGCCGCCGCCAGCTGGCCCGCGAGCATTTCGAAAGCACCCTGGCCTCCGCCGCCGGCATGCCGGTGCCGGCGACCTTCACCCAGACCAATGCCCTGGGCGCCGTCGGCATCAGCGTCACGCGCTACCAGCTGCAGGCGGACGCCAAGTACTACGTGCCCTACGAAGGCGCGCAGGCCGCGGTGAAGGCCGACTTCCCGTTGGGCTTCCTGCCCGCCTACGGCTCCGGCCTCGCCTTCAAGGGCCGTGCCGACGACGGCACGCTGGAGTTCTATGCCGTGACCGACCGCGGCCCCAACGGCGACGGCCCCACGGTGCCGGTGCCCGGCGACACCAGCGGCGCCACCAGCGTCAGCAAGGTGTTCCCCGCGCCTTCGTTCGCGCCCAGCTTCGGCCTGCTGCGCGTCGGCAGGAACGGCGCCGTGCTCGCGTCGAGCACGGCCCTGCGCGTGGATGCGCAGACCAAGGTCACGGGCCTGCCGCCCAAGGCCGGCAGCGTGGGCTCGACCGGCGAGATACCGCTGACCGACACCTACGTCTTCGACGCCGCCAAGTCGGGCTTCGACGCCAACGGCCTGGACCCCGAATCCATGGTCTACGACAAGGCGCGCAACGTGCTGTGGACCAGCGACGAATACGGCCCCTTCGTGGCCCGCGTCAACATCGCCACCGGCGTGATCGAGAAGAAGTACGCCCCGGGCAACGGCCTGCCCGCCGTGTTCGCCAAGCGCCGCCTCAACCGCGGCATGGAAGGGCTGACGCTGGATGCGGCCACCGGGCGCCTGCACGGCTTCCTGCAGAGCCCCATCGACCCCAAGGACGGCAGCGGCAAATCGCTCAAGGCCAAGCCGCCGGGCGGCAGCAACACCGACGTGCGCCACATCGCCAAGTTCGCGCGCTGGGTGGAGTTCGATCCGGCCACGGAGACGTCCAGGTCCTATGCCTATCCCATCGACGGCTCGGCCTACGACAAGGACCGCACCGGCAACGCCAAGCTGGGCGACGTGGTGAGCCTGGGCAACGGCCGCTTCGTCGTCATCGAGCAGGGCGCGCGCAAGAGCGACGGCAAGGTGATGAACAAGCTGATGCTGGTCGAGCTGCCCGCCGCCGCGACCGACATCGCGGCCATGGACGAGAACCTGGAGATCAGCAGCATCACCCAGGCGGCCTCGGGCGGCGTGAGCTACGCCAACGTGGTGACGATGAAGAAGACCGAGCTGCTGGACCTGAACGCGCTCGGCTGGCTGGCCGAGAAGGCCGAGGGCCTGGCTCTGGTGGACGACAACACCCTGGCCCTGGTCAACGACAACGACTTCGGTCTGGGCACCGTGCTGCTGGACGCCAACGGCAACAAGGTGGACGGCAGCATCGAGGACTGCACGGTCGATGCCAAGGGCGCCATCGTCAGCGGCTGCCCCGCCGGCGTGGTCAAGGCCCGCATCACGCGCGGCAGCGATTCGGAGCGGCCCACGCGCGTGTGGCTGATCAAGCTGGACCGCGCGCTGTCCGGCCTGCGCCTGCCGGGCTGAGCCGGCGCTGGCTCGGCCTGGCCTGGCCGGCACCCGGCGATCTTCCTCCCTCTCCCCTCGCGGGAGAGGGCCGGGGAGAGGGGAATGTTCCGTCCGCCCGGCGCAGCGTCGTCGGACGCGACCGCCCCCTCTCCCCAACCCCTCTCCCGCGAGGGGAGAGGGGCGCGAGCCCCGCCTTCCGCACCGTTCCCAGGCCCTTCAGCCTTCGCGCGTCGGCCAGCCCTGCAGATGCCGCTCGGCCAATCGCGTGAGCGCCGCCATCCAGTGCGCGTCCTCGTTGAGGCAGGGGATGTAGTGGAAGGCCTCGCCGCCCGATTCCAGGAAGGCTTCGCGCGCTTCCATGGCGATTTCTTCCAGCGTCTCCAGGCAGTCGGCCGGAAAGCCGGGGCACATCACGTCCACCCGCTTGAGGCCCTCCTTCGCCAGCTGCCGCAGCGTCGGCTCGGTGTACGGTTGCAGCCATTCGGCGGCGCCGAAGCGCGACTGGAAGGTGGCGCGCCAGGCCTCGGGCGGCAGGCCCAGGCGTTCGGCCAGCAGCTCGGCGGTGCGCATGCACTGCACCTGGTAGGGATCGCCCAGCCGGATGTTGCGCGCGGGAATGCCGTGGAAGCTCATCACCAGCATCTGGCCGCGGCCGTGGGCCTGCCAGTGCTGCTCCACGCTGCGGGCCAGCGCGTCGATGGTAGCGGCGTCGTCGTGGTAGTCGGCCACGAAGCGCAGCTCGGGCACGCGGCGCGCCCTGGCGCACCAGTCGTTGACGGCGTCGACCATGCTGGCCGTGGTGGTGCCCGAGTACTGCGGATAGGCCTGCAGCACCAGCACGCGGTGGATGCCGGCATCGGCCAGCTGCTGCAGGCGCGTGGCGACCGAGGGCTCGCCGTAGCGCATGGCATGCAGCACCTGCACGCGGTGGCCGGCCTGCGCCAGGCCTTCGCCCAGCAGCCGGGCCTGCGCCTCGGTGTGCACCGCCAGGGGCGAGCCCTGCGGCGTCCACACGCTGGCGTACTTGGCCGCCGACTTGGCCGGCCGGGTGCGCAGAATGATGCCGTGCAGGATCGGCAGCCAGGCGGCGCGCGGAATCTCCACCACGCGCGGATCGCCCAGGAACTGGGCCAGGTAGGGCCGCACCGCGGCGGCCGTGGGGGCGGCCGGCGAGCCGAGGTTGCACCAGAGGACGGCGGCGCCGGAGGAGGGGGACGGGGAAGGCATGCGCTATTCTGGGCCATGCCCGAGACCCTTCACGCCGGACTGGACCGGCAGCGCATCGCCGCCATCACCCTCGACCTGGACGACACCCTGTGGCCCGTGTGGCCCGCCATCGAACGCGCCGAAGGCGTGCTGCACCAGTGGCTGCAACGGCACGCACCGCGCACGGCCGAGCTGGTCGCCTCGCCGGCCGAATTGCGGGCGCTGCGCGTCGCGACCGAGAAGGAGCGCTCCGACCTGGCCCACGATCTGGCGGCGCTGCGGCGCGAGTCCATCCGCCTGGCGCTGCGCCGCTCCGGCGAGGACCCCGCCCTGGCCGAACCCGCCTTCGAGGCCTTCTATGCCGAGCGCCAGCGCGTGGAGCTGTACGAGGACGCGGCACCGGCCCTGGACTGGCTGGCCGCGCGCTATCCGCTGGTGGCCGTCTCAAATGGCAATGCCGACCTGGGCCTCACCGGCGTGGCCCGCTGGTTCCGCGGCGGCTTCAGCGCCTACCTGTTCGGCAAGGCCAAGCCCGATGCGGCCATCTTCCATGCCGCGGCGGCCTCGGTCGGCGTGGCGGCCGATCAGGTGCTGCACGTGGGCGACGATGCCGCGCTGGATGTGGCGGGCGCGCTGGGCGCCGGCATGCAGGCGGCCTGGCTGGTGCGCGACGAGCGACCCTGGGCCGACGGCGCGCGGCCGCAGCTGATCGTGCCGGACCTGCGGGCCCTGTGCGTGGCGCTGGGCGCCGCGCCCGATCTCGGCTGAGCGCCGCGAGGCGCCGGCTGCGCGCAGATCCCCGGCTTTTCCGGGGAACCTTTGCGCCGGCGCCTTGCACCCACCTGACGGCCGCGCCTCGTGAGGGCGCGGCCGCTTCCTTTCCGCCATCCCTCTTCCACTTCTTCTTCGACAAGGACCGTTTCCGATGATGTTCGCCCGTTCCCTTCGCCTCTCGACGCCGCGCCTCGTGCTCATGCTGCTGCTGATGCTGGCCACCGTGTCGACCGCCTGGGCCCGTGAGATGGTCAGCGCGGCGCGCGACGGCACCACGCTGCGCGCCGGCCCGGGCACGAAGCACGAGGCACGCTGGCAGGTGGACAAGGGCTATCCGCTGGAGGTGCTGCGCCGCCAGGGCGGCTGGCTGCAGGTGCGCGACTTCGAGGGCGACCGCAGCTGGGTGGCCCGCTCCGTGACCAACCGCACGCCGCACGTGGTGTCGACCGCCGGACGGCTCAACATCCGCGCCAGCGCCGCGCCGCGGGCGCGCATCCTGGCCGTGGCCGAATACGGCGAGGTGCTGCGGGTGTTGGGCAGCCAGGGCGACTGGCTGAAGGTGCGCAGCAGCCACGGCCGCGTGGGCTGGGTGTCCAAGCGCCTGACCTGGGGCCGTTGAGAAGGACGCCCTCTGAGGCGACGGCATCCCGGGCGCGCCCGCTGCCCATCGGGGATCCATGCGCGCAGCCCGGCCGGATTCAGGCCAGCGCTGCGGCCGCCGCTGCCGCCAGCCCGCTGCGCACCGCGCCTTCGAGCGTGGCGGGATAGGGCCCCGCCACATGGTCGCCGCAGGCCAGCAGGCCGGGCGCGACCTGCATCGGCGGCCGCTGGAGACCGGGGCGGCAGGCGAAGGTGGCGCGCTTTTCCATGATCGTGCGCAGCGGCGCCAGGCCGCGCCAGCCGAGCTGCGCTTCGGCCTGCGCCAGCACGTTCCGGGTCAGCGCCTCCACGCCCGGCGGGCAGGCGCTGATGACGAAGGCCGCCAGGCCCGGCTGTCCGCGCAGCCGTCCAAGGTCGAAGACGAACTGCGCCGGATGGGTGGCATCGGCCCGCAGGGCCCGCAGGGGCGGGCCGTCGGCCAGGCCCGGGGCGTTCATGGCGTACACGGTGGCGATGGGCAGGTGGTCCAGCGCCGCGGCCACCGCCGACCAGGCGGGCGCGGCGGTGGCCGTGAGACGGGCGCTTTCCCAGGCGGGCGTGGCCAGCACCACGCGGTCGAAGGGCTCGCCGTCCACTTGCCAGCCGCGGCCCTCGGCGCCGATCGCCTGTACGCGCCGGCCGGGCCGCAGTTCGGCGCCGCGTGCCGCCAGCCAGGCGGCGGCGGCATCGGGCAGCAGGGCACCCAGGTCGGTGCGGGGCAGCAGCAGGTCGGCACCGCCCGGCTCGCCGAAGAGCGCGTCGCGCAGCACGCGCAGGAAGACGGCGCCGCTGGCCTCGTGCATGGGCGTGTTGAGGGCGGAGACGCACAGCGGCTCGATCAGCATGCGCTGCACCGCGGGCGTCACGCCCTGGCAGAGTTGTGCCACGGTCTGCGCCGGGCCGCAGGCGAAGCCGGCGCGCCGCCAGCGCAGTGCCGTGTGCAGCAGCGATGCCTTGTCGCGCCAGGTCCAGCCGCGTGCCAGGGCGATGCCGGCCGCCAGGTCCAGCGGCGCGGGCAGGCGGGCCGGCACGCGCAGGCCGGTGCCGTCGGCATAGGGCAGCGCGAGAGGCAGCCGCTCGAGCGCCGCCTCGGGCGACACGCCGAGCTGGCGCATGAGGCCCAGGGTGGCGGTGTAGGCGCCGATCAGGATGTGCTGGCCGTTGTCGAGCACGGGGCCCTGCGGCTGGGCCTCCAGCCGCCGCGCCCGGCCGCCCAGCTGGCGGGCGCCGTCGAACACGGTCACCGCAGCGCCGGCCTGCACGGCGGCCACCGCGCAGGCCAGGCCGGCCCAGCCGGCGCCGACGATGGCGAGCTTCACCGGCGGCGTTCCGGCCGCCGGCGCGTGGCGGCGGACATGGGCGCGAGCGGCGCGGTGCCGCTCACAGCCGCCCCAGCGCCTGCACCTTCCACGCCAGCCACAGCTTGCGCAGCGGCGTGAGGCTGACACGCTGGTCCAGCACCTGGAAGTCGTCGGCCTCGATCTCGCGCAGCAGCGTGCGGTAGATGCTGGCCATCATCAGACCCGGCTTCTGGCTGCGGCGGTCGGCGGCGGGCAGCAGGGCCAGCGCCTCGTCGTAGGCGGCATGGGCACGCCGGGCCTGGAAGCGCATCAGCGCGACGAAGCGCTCGGAATGCACGCGGTTCAGCACCTCGTGCGCCTTGACGTCGTAGTCCTGCAGCTCGTTCACCGGCAGGTAGATGCGGCCGCGTCGGGCGTCCTCGCCCACGTCGCGGATGATGTTGGTCAGCTGCAGCGCCAGGCCCAGCTTGTGGGCATAGGCGGTGGTGGCCGGGTCGGTCTGGCCGAAGATGCGGGCCGCCACGTCGCCGACCACGCCGGCCACCAGGTGGCAGTAGCGGGCCAGGCCGGGGAAGTCCAGGTAGCGGGTCTGTTGCAGGTCCATCTCGCAGCCCTCGACCACTTGAAGCAGCTGCTCGCCGCCGAAGCCGTAGGTGGCCGCATGCGGCACCAGCGCCTTCATGGCCGGGTGGCGCGGCTGGCCGGCGAAGGCCTGGGCCACCTCGGTGCGCCACCAGGCGAGCTTGGTGGCGGCGACGCCGGGGTCGCTCACTTCGTCCACCACGTCGTCCACCTCGCGGCAGAAGGCATAGAAGGCGGTGATGGCCGCGCGCCGCTCCGGCGGCAGGAAGAGGAAGGCGTAGTAGAAGCTGCTGCCCGAGGCGGCGGCCTTGTCCTGGACGTATTGCTCGGGGGTGCTCATCGGGCAGGGGCGGCTCTGGGGGCGCGGATCATGGGCCGGCGATTGTCGTGGATCGGGCCGGCGCGCCGCGGCTCACATGCGCAGGGCGCGCCAGAGCAGCCGCGGCGCATCGGCCTTGCCCACGGTGGGCCGGCGGCGGAAGCTGTCGAAGCCCTGGGCCTCGATCTTGTCCAGGATGGCCAGGCCGCCCTGGACCACCAGCCGCAGTTCCCAGCCGATGCGCCCGGGCAGCCGGTGCACCAGGGCCGCGCCCTGGGCCATGCGTTCGCGCGCCCATTGGACCTGCCCGGCCACCAGCGCCAGCGCCGCCGGGGGAGGCGGCGCATCGCCAAGCGGTGCGAAGCGGTCGAAGTCCTCCGGGGCCAGGCCATGGGCGGCGCAGTCGGCCAGGGGCAGGTAGCGCCGGCCGCGCGGCAGGTCGACGCTCAGGTCCTGCCAGAAGTTGATGAGCTGCAGCGCGCTGCAGATGGCGTCGCTCTGGCGCAGGGCCTGCGCGTCCTGCACGCCGTACAGGTGCAGCAGCAGCCGGCCGATGGGGTCGGCGGAGCGGCGGCAGTAGTCCAGCAGTTCGGCCCGGTCGGCATAGCTGCGGCCGTGGCGGGTGAAGGCGACGTCCTGGGCGAAGGCATCCAGCAGGTCGGCCAGTGGCGCGTGGGGCAGGGCGAAGGCGTGGGCCTGCGCGGCGAGCGGGCCGAAGACCTGCGGCCACCGGGGCGAGGGCGCGGCGCCGGCGAAGACGGCGTCCAGGTCGGCGCGGTAGTCCACCAGGTCGGCCAGGCGGGCTTCGGGCAGCGCGTTGCCCTCGTCGGCCATGTCGTCCGCGGTGCGGGCGAAGTGGTAGATGGCCGCGATGGGCGGGCGCAGCCGCGGCGGGCACAGCCAGGAGGCGACGGGGAAGTTCTCGTAGTGGCCGGGCGCCGGCGCCTGGCTGGGCAGCGGCGGTGAAGGGGCGAAAGGCATCGGCCCATTGTCGGCGGCGCCCGCGGCCTGCCGCCGGCCTGACCACGGGCCGACTTCCCACGCGGGCGCGCCACCGGCCGGCGCTATGCTGCGCGCCAGCGCGACTCCCCGACACGCCCCATGGCCTCCGCCCCTGCTGCTTCCGTGCCCTCCGGCGCCCCTTCCGCTCCCGCGTCGGGCCATCCGGCGGGCCCGGCCCTCATGGTGGCGGCGCTCGGGGTGGTCTTCGGCGACATCGGCACCTCGCCGCTGTATGCCTTCAAGGAGACGCTGAATCCGGAGCATGGCGTCGCCTTCTCGGCGGCGGCGGTGCTGGGGCTGCTGTCGCTGATCTTCTGGGGCCTGATGGTGGTGGTGACGCTGAAGTACGTGGTGTTCGTGCTGCGCGCGGACCACGACGGCGAAGGCGGCATCCTGGCGCTGCAGGCGCTGGCCCGCCATGCGGCCGACACGCCCGACGGCCGCGGCCGCCGCCACCCGGCGCTGGTGCTGGCGACCATCGGCCTGGGCCTGCTCGGGGCGGCGATGTTCTATGGCGACAGCCTGATCACGCCGGCCATTTCCGTGCTCTCGGCCGTCGAGGGCCTGGAGGTGCAGGCGCCGCAGCTGCAGCGCTGGGTGATTCCGCTGACCCTGGTGATCCTGGTGGCGCTGTTCATGGTGCAGCGGCGCGGCACCGGTGCCGTCGGCAAGGTCTTCGGGCCGGTCATGCTGCTGTGGTTCGGCGCGCTGGGCGTGAGCGGCGCGCTGCAGGTGGTGGAGCAGCCCCAGGTGCTGGAGGCGCTGGACCCGCGGCATGCGCTGCGCTTCCTGCTCGACCACCGGCCGCAGGCGCTGGCCGTGCTGGGCGCGGTGTTCCTGGCCTTCACCGGCGGCGAGGCGCTGTATGCCGACATGGGCCATTTCGGCGCCCGGCCGATCCGCCTGGCGTGGCTGTTCATCGCGCTGCCGGCCCTGGTGCTCAACTACTTCGGCCAGGGCGCGCTGGTGCTGGCCGACCCGGCGGCGGCGGACAACCCCTTCTTCCGCCTCTTCCCGTCCTGGGCACTGCTGCCCATGGTGGGGCTGGCGGCCATGGCGACGGTGATCGCATCGCAGGCCGTGATCTCGGGCGCCTTTTCGCTCACGGCGCAGGCCATGCGCCTGGGCTACCTGCCGCGCATGCGCATCGTGCAGACCTCGGGCGATTCCATCGGCCAGGTCTACGTGCCGGTCATCAACTGGCTGCTGATGGTGGGCGTGCTGCTGCTGGTGGTGGGCTTCCGCAGTTCCAGCGCGCTGTCGGCGGCCTACGGCATCGCGGTGTCGATCACCATGGTCACGACCACGCTGCTCGCGGGCCTGGTGGCCTGGCGGCTGTGGCGCTGGAACGGGCTGGCCGTGCTGCTGGGCGTGGTCGTCTTCGTCGGCGTGGACCTGGCCTTCGTGGTGGCCAACACGCTCAAGGTGGCCGAGGGCGGCTGGCTGACCCTGGCCGTGGCGGTGGCGACGATGGTGCTGTTCAGCACCTGGGCCAAGGGCGTGCGGCTGACGCGGGCGGAACTGGTGGCCGAGCTGATTCCGCTGCCCGACTTCGTCGCCTCGCTGGCGATGGACATGCCGCACCGCGCCCGCGGCACGGCCGTCTTCCTCACCGCCGACGCGCTGTGCGTGCCCCATGCCCTGCTGCACAACCTGCACCACAACCAGGTGCTGCACGAGCAGGTCTTCGTCATGCAGATGCTGGCCTGCGAGACGCCCCGCGTGCCGGCGCGGGAGCGCATCGAGGCGCAGAGCCTGGGCCACGGCATCTGGTCGGTGAAGGTGCGTTACGGTTTCATGGAAGCGCCCAATGTGCCGGAATACCTGCGCATGCTGGCCTACCAGAAGGGGCTGGCGGTGGAGGCCATGTCCACCTCGTACTTCATCTCCCGCGCCTCGCTGGGGCGGCGGCGGCTGCCGGCCTTCAGCGGCATGCGGCAGGCGCTGTTCAGCTGGCTGCAGCGCAATGCCGGCCGCGCCTCCGACTACTTCCACCTGCCCGAGAACCGGCTGGTGGAAATGGGCCAGCGGCTCTGAGCGGCTGATCGGCTTTCGGGCACGGCGGGCGGAAAAGCGCCCGGCCGCCGCGGCCTGCCATGGCACCGACGGCGGCCGTCGGAAACAGGCTGACCAAAGTTGACAGTAGGCAAGCCCTTCCACGAAGATTGCTGACTCGTCGGTCATTAATTGTGGCCGGTTGATCCACGCTCCTCGTGCGGCCCTCGCCGGGCCTGCGCCACGCCATGTCTTGTTTCTCTTGCACGCCGGCCCGCCACGGGGCCGCGCTGGGACTGTTCGCGCTTGCCGCGGTGCTGGCGGGCTGCTCCCGCCCACCCGCGCAGGAGGAGCCGGTGCGCGCCGTCAAGCTGCTGACGGTGGCGGCGACGCCGCTGGTCAGCGCGCCCGAGTACGCGGGCGAGGTGCGGGCGAGGGTGGAGTCGCGCCTGGGCTTTCGCGTCGGCGGCAAGGTGCTGCGGCGGCAGGCCGAGTTGGGCCAGCGGGTGCGCGCCGGCCAGGTGCTGGCCGAACTCGATCCGCGCGACCTGCGCCTGTCGGTCGAGGCCGCGCAGGCCCAGGCCGCCGCCGCCCGCACCCAGCGCGATCTGGCCGAGGCCGACCTGGCCCGCTACCGCGAATTGCGCGCCCGCAACTTCATCAGCGCCGCCGAGATGGAGCGGCGCGAGGCCAGCTTCAAGTCGGCGCAGGCCCAGTTCGACCAGGCCCGCGCGCAGGCCGGCGTTCAGGGCAACCAGGCGGCCTATGCGGTGCTGGCGGCGGACGCCGCCGGCGTGGTCACCGGCGTCGATGCCGAGCCCGGCCAGGTGGTGGCGGCCGGCACGCCGGTGGTGCGCGTGGCCGTGGACGGTCCGCGCGACGTCGTCTTCGCCGTGCCGGAAGACCGGGTCGCCCTGGTGCGCCTGGGCTCGACCGTGTCGGTGCGCGGCTGGGGCGCCGATGCGGGCCAGCCCATCGAGGGCCGGGTGCGCGAGGTGGCGGCCAGCGCCGACCCGGTCACCCGCACCTACACCGTCAAGGTGGCGGTGGACGCGGCCGACGCCCCGGCGCTCGGCGCCACCGTCTATGCCCGGCCGAGCGCGCTGTCGCAGGCCGGCACACCGGTCATCAAGCTGCCGACCAGCGCGCTGCGGCAGGAAGGGCAGGGCTCGGCCGTGTGGGTGCTGGACCCGGCCAGCATGACCGTCCGCTCCCAGCCGGTGCAGATCGCCACTGCCGACGGCAACGAGGCCGTGATCGCCAGCGGCCTGGCGCCCGGCATGCAGGTGGTCACGGCCGGCGTGCACGTGCTGGCGCCGGGGCAGAAGGTGAGCGCCTACCGCGACCGCTATGCGCCGGCCGCAGGCGCCGCGCCCGCACCGGCCGCGGCCGCCTCCGGCGGGGCCCGCTGATGGCCGCCGCGCCGTCGCCGAAGCCGGGCGGCTTCAACCTCTCCGCCTGGGCGCTCGACCATGCGCCGCTCACGCGCTACCTGATGGTGGTGCTGATGGTGCTGGGCTTCGCCGCCTATTTCCAGCTGGGCCAGGACGAGGACCCGCCCTTCACCTTCCGAGCCATGGTCGTGCGCACCTACTGGCCCGGCGCCACCGCCCAGCAGGTGGCCGAGCAGGTCACCGACAAGATCGAGCGCACGCTGCAGGAAGTGCCCTATGCCGACAAGATCCGCAGCTACTCCAAGCCCGGCGAGTCGCAGGTCGTCTTCGAACTCAAGGACGCCGCGCGGCCGTCCGAGGTGCCGCAGGTCTGGTACACGGTGCGCAAGAAGATCGGCGACATGCGCTACACCCTGCCCGGCAACGTGCAGGGCCCCTTCTTCAACGACGACTTCGGCGACGTCTACGGCGTGATCTACGCCCTGCGCGGCGACGGCTTCAGCCCGGCCGAACTCAAGACCGTGGCCGACGACCTGCGCCTGCGCCTGTTGCGCGTGAAGGACGTGGCCAAGGTCGAGCAGTTCGGCGTGCAGGACGAGAAGGTCTGGGTCGAGGTCTTGCAGAAGCGCCTGGCGCAGATGGGGCTGGACCTCAACGCCGTGTTGCAGCAGCTCGGCGCCCAGAACGCGGTGGAAAGCGCCGGCACCATCCGCTCGCCGCAGGACGTGCTGCAGGTGCGCGTCGGCGGCCAGTTCACCGACCTCGACCAGCTGCGCGCCATGCCCATCCGCGGCAGCTCGGGCAACCAGCTGCGGCTGGGCGACATCGCCCGGGTCGAGCGCGGCTACGTCGATCCGCCCAGCGTCAAGGTGCACTTCCAGGGCGAGCCGGTGATCGGCCTGGGCATCTCCATGATGAAGGGCGGCGACATCATCGCCCTGGGCAAGGCGCTGCGCGAGACGGTGGCCCAGGCCAACACGCAACTGCCCGCCGGCATGCGGCTCGACCAGGTGCAGGACCAGCCGGCCACCGTGGCCACCTCGGTCAACGAATTCGTCAAGGTGCTGATCGAGGCCGTGGTCATCGTGCTGGGCGTGAGCTTCATCGCCCTGGGCCTGCACAAGGGCGGGCGCTTCGGCTGGCACGTCGACTGGCGGCCGGGCCTAGTGGTGGGCATCACCATTCCGCTGGTGCTGTCGGTCACCTTCCTGGCGATGAACTACTTCGGCATCGGGCTGCACAAGATCTCGCTGGGCTCGCTGATCATCGCGCTGGGCCTGCTGGTGGACGACGCCATCATCGCGGTCGAGATGATGGTGCGGAAGATGGAGGAGGGCTACGACAAGCGCCGCGCCGCCACCTTCGCCTACGACGTCACGGCCATGCCCATGCTCACCGGCACGCTCATCACCGCCGCCGGCTTCCTGCCCATCGGCCTGGCCAAGTCCACCACCGGCGAATACACCTTCGCCATCTTCGCCGTGACGGTGATCGCGCTGCTGCTGTCCTGGATCGTGTCGGTGTACTTCGTGCCCTACCTGGGCACGCTGCTGCTGAAGGTGAAGCCGCACGACCCGGACGCGCCCCCGCACGAGCTGTTCGACACGCCCTTCTACAACCGCTTCCGCGCGGCCGTGGACTGGTGCGTGACCCACCGCTGGCTCACCATCGGCGCCACGCTGGCCGTGCTGGCGCTGGGCATCTTCGGCATGACGCGGGTGCAGCAGCAGTTCTTCCCGGACTCGAACCGGCCCGAGATCATGGTCGACGCCTGGTTCCCCGAGGGCACCAGCTTCGAGGCGAACGAGGCCGTTGCCAGGCGGCTGGAGCGGCGCCTGATGGAACAGGACGGCGTGCAGAGCGTCGCCACCTGGATCGGCTCCGGTGCGCCGCGCTTCTACCTGCCGCTGGACCAGACCTTTCCGCAGAGCAACGTCTCGCAGTTCATCGTGCTGGCGCAGGACCTGAAGGCCCGCGACGCCGTGCGGCGCCAGCTGCCGGCGCTGCTGGCGCAGGAATTCCCGGAGGTGCGCGGCCGGGTCAAGCTGCTGGCCAGCGGGCCGCCGGTGCCCTACCCGGTGCAGTTCCGCGTGGTGGGCGACGACCCGGCCACGCTGCGGCGCCTGGCCGACGAGGTCAAGGCCGAGGTGCGGGCCAATCCGAGCATGCGGGTGGTCAACGACAACTGGAACGAGTCGGTCAAGTCCATCCGCATGGACATCGACCAGGCCAAGGCCCGTGCGCTGGGCGTGACCAGCCAGTCCATCGCGCAGGCCTCGCGTGGCATCTACACGGGCAACCCCATCGGCCAGTTCCGCGAACAGGACAAGCTGATCGACATCGTGCTGCGCCAGGCGCGCGAGGAGCGCGACGCCATCTCCGACCTGACCGATGCCTACGTGACGACCGCGTCGGGCCGTTCCATCCCGCTGCTGCAGATCGCCGAGCCGCATTTCGCCTGGGAACCGGGCGTGATCTGGCGCTGGAACCGTGCCTATGCCGTCACCGTGCAGGGCGACGTGGTGGATGGCATGCAGGGCGCCACCGTGACCCAGCAGCTGCTGCCGGCGCTGCGCGCGCTGGAGGCGAAGTGGCAGGCCCGCGGCGAGCCGCCGGTGCGCGTCGAGGTGGCCGGCGCGGTGGAGGAAAGCAGCAAGGGCTCGGCCTCGATCATGGCCGGCATCCCGATCATGCTGTTCGCCGTCTTCACGCTGCTCATGCTGCAGCTGCACAGCTTCAGCCGGGCGCTGCTGGTGTTCCTGACCGGGCCGATGGGCATCGCCGGCGTGGCGGCGGCCCTGCTGCTGCTGGACCGGCCCTTCGGCTTCGTCGCCATGCTGGGCGTGATCGCGCTCATGGGCATGATCCAGCGCAACTCGGTGATCCTGATCGACCAGATCGAGCTGGACCGCGCCGCCGGCGTGCCGGCGCGGCGGGCCATCGTCGAGTCGGCCGTGCGGCGGCTGCGGCCCATCGTGCTGACGGCGGCGGCCGCCGTGCTGGCCATGATCCCGCTGTCGCGCAGCGTGTTCTGGGGGCCGATGGCGGTGGCCATCATGGGCGGGCTGATCGTGGCCACGGCGCTCACACTGCTGGCACTGCCGGCCATGTACGCCGCCTGGTTCCGCATCGGCAAGGACGAGGACGCCGCACCGCCCGCGGCCGCGCCGCAGCCTGCGCACTAGGGGTTGGCGAGCGCCAGGAGGCCCCCGCGAACCCGATTAGAATGCGCGATTGACCAATTTCAGGCAGGCGGCCGGCGGACGTTCCGCACAGGCGCCGGCGGCACCCCGGCGGTGCCCCATGCCTCTAGTTTGTTGTCGGGGCGGCCCCGCCTTCGTGGCGCGGCCGCCTTGTTCATCATCCACCATCGGCTGAAAAGCCCGGAGCTGCGCGGGTGGCGAAATTGGTAGACGCACCAGGTTTAGGTCCTGACGCCAGCAATGGTGTGGGGGTTCGAGTCCCCCCCCGCGCACCAGCATCCTTGTTTAGGAAGAGTCTCACATGACCGTGAACGTTGAAACCCTCGAGAAGCTCGAGCGCAAGATCACCCTGACGCTGCCCGTGGAGACGATCCAGGCCGAGGTCGATTCCCGCCTCAAGCGTCTGGCCCGCACCGTCAAGATGGACGGCTTCCGTCCCGGCAAGGTGCCGATGAGCGTCGTGGCCCAGCGTTACGGCTACTCGGTGCAGTACGAGGTCATGAATGACAAGGTCGGCCAGGCCTTCTCGCAGGCCGCCAACGAGGCCAAGCTGCGCGTCGCCGGCCAGCCCACCATCACCGAGAAGGAAGGCGCGCCCGAGGGCCAGGTGGCCTTCGACGCCGTGTTCGAGGTGTACCCTGAAGTCAAGATCGGCGACCTGTCCGAGGCCGAAATCGAGCGCGTGGCCACCGAGGTGACCGACGAAGCCATCGACCGCACCATCGACATCCTGCGCAAGCAGCGCCGCAGCTTCGGCCAGCGTTCGCAGGACAGCGCCGCCGCCGACGGCGACCGCGTGACGGTCGACTTCGAAGGCAAGATCGACGGCGAGCCCTTCCAGGGCGGCAAGGCCGAGGACTTCCAGTTCATCGTCGGCGAAGGCCAGATGCTGAAGGAATTCGAAGACGCCGTGCGCGGCATGAAGGTCGGCGACAGCCGCACCTTCCCGCTCGCCTTCCCGGCCGACTACCACGGCGCGGACGTGGCCGGCAAGCAGGCCGACTTCATGGTCACCGTCAAGAGGATCGAGGCCGCCAACCTGCCCGAGATCGACGAGGCCTTCACCAAGTCGCTGGGCATCGGCGAAGGCACCGTGGACGCGCTGCGCGCCGACATCCGCAAGAACCTGGAGCGCGAGGTCAAGTTCCGCCTGCTGGCGCGCAACAAGACGGCCGTGATGGACGCCCTGCTGGCCAAGTCCGAGCTGGACCTGCCCAAGTCGGTGGTCCAGTCCGAAATCGACCGCATGGTCGAGGGCGCCCGCGCCGAGCTCAAGCAGCGCGGCATCAAGGACGCCGACAAGGCCCCGATCCCCGCCGACGTGTTCCGGCCGCAGGCCGAGCGCCGCGTGCGCCTGGGCCTGGTGGTCGCCGAGCTGGTGCGCGCCAACAACCTCGAGGCCAAGCCCGAGCAGATCAAGGCCCACATCGAAGAGCTGGCCTCCAGCTACGAGAAGCCGGCCGACGTCGTGCGCTGGTACTACGGCGACAACCGCCGCCTGGCCGAGGTCGAGGCCGTGGTCATCGAGAACAACGTGACCGACTTCGTCCTGGGCAAGGCCAAGGTCAGCGAAAAGTCCGTCGGTTTCGACGAGCTGATGCAGCAGCAGGCTTGATCGCCGCCTGATCGTTATTCGTGGGGCTTGTGCCGTGCGGCGCAGGCCCCATTTGCTTTCCAGCACCGGCTTCGTGGGCGGCATGTCTGCCGCCGGAAGCCCGGCATGCGGCGCAGTACAGTTGCGCCATCTTTTGCGGAGAAACCAATGAGTGCACAGGAAACCAAGGCCCTCGGCCTGATCCCGATGGTCATCGAGCAGTCGGGCCGCGGCGAGCGGTCCTTCGACATCTACTCGCGCCTGCTCAAGGAGCGCGTGATCTTCCTGGTCGGCGAGGTGAATGACCAGACCGCCAACCTCGTCGTGGCGCAGATGCTCTTCCTGGAAAGCGAGAACCCCGACAAGGACATCTCGCTGTACATCAACTCGCCGGGCGGCAGCGTGACGGCCGGCATGTCGATCTACGACACCATGCAGTTCATCAAGCCGGACGTGTCGACCATGTGCCTGGGCTTCGCGGCCAGCATGGGCGCCTTCCTGCTCGCGGCCGGCGCACCGGGCAAGCGCTACTCGCTGCCCAATTCCAAGGTCATGATCCACCAGGTGCTCGGCGGCGCCCGCGGCCAGGCCACGGACATCGAGATCCAGGCGCGCGACATCCTGCGCACCAAGGACCAGATGAACCGCATCCTGGCCGAGCGCACCGGTCAGCCGCTGGAAAAGATCAAGAACGACACCGAGCGCGACTACTACATGACCGCCGACGAAGCCAAGGACTACGGCATCGTCGACCAGGTCATCGCCAAGCGCGGCTGACGGACGCGACGGCGCGACGCGCCGGAGACCGTCCTTAGGAAAAACGGCGTTTTTCCCTGCGGAAAACGCCGTTTTTCCTTTCGCTATCATTGTGTTTCTACTGTTTTGGGCAACCGTTCATGGCCGAGAAAAAAGGCTCTTCCAGCGAGAAAACGCTTTATTGCTCCTTCTGCGGCAAGAGCCAGCACGAGGTCAAGAAGCTGATCGCCGGCCCTTCCGTTTTCATCTGCGACGAGTGCATCGACCTGTGCAATGAAATCATCCGCGACGAACTGCCCGCGGGTGGCGAAGCGCGCGAGCCGGGACGCGGCGACCTGCCCACGCCGACCGAGATCAAGACCAACCTCGACAACTACGTGATCGGCCAGGAGGCCGCCAAGCGCATGCTGGCGGTGGCGGTCTACAACCACTACAAGCGGCTCAAGCACAAGGAGCGCGCCAAGGGCGAGGACGTCGAACTCTCCAAGAGCAACATCCTGCTGATCGGCCCCACCGGCTCCGGCAAGACGTTGCTGGCGCAGACGCTGGCGCGCCAGCTGGAAGTGCCCTTCGTCATGGCCGACGCCACCACGCTGACCGAGGCCGGCTACGTGGGCGAGGACGTCGAGAACATCATCCAGAAGCTGCTGCAGAGCTGCAACTACGACGTCGAGCGGGCCCAGCGCGGCATCGTCTACATCGACGAGATCGACAAGATCTCGCGCAAGTCCGACAACCCGAGCATCACCCGCGACGTGTCGGGCGAGGGCGTGCAGCAGGCGCTGCTCAAGCTCATCGAAGGCACCATGGCCAGCGTGCCGCCGCAGGGCGGGCGCAAGCATCCGAACCAGGACTTCCTGCAGATCGACACGACCAACATCCTGTTCATCTGCGGCGGCGCCTTTGCCGGCCTGGAGAAGGTGATCGAGGCCCGCACGGAGGCTTCGGGCATCGGCTTTGGCGCCGTGGTGCGCAGCAAGCAGCAGCGCAGCCTGACCGAGGTGTTCGGCGAGGTGGAGCCGGAAGACCTGATCAAGTTCGGCATCATTCCCGAGCTGGTCGGCCGCCTGCCGGTGGTGGCCTCGCTGGCCGAGCTGAGCGAGGACGCACTGGTGCAGATCCTGACCGAGCCGCGCAATGCCGTCGTCAAGCAGTTCGCCAAGCTGCTGCAGATGGAAGGCGTGGAGCTCGAAGTGCGTCCCGCCGCGCTGCGCGCCGTGGCCCGCAAGGCGCTGGCGCGCAAGACCGGCGCCCGCGGCCTGCGCTCGATTCTCGAAGGGGCCCTGATCGACACCATGTTCGATCTGCCCACCGCGTCCAACGTGGAAAAGGTGGTGGTCGACGAGTCGACCATCGAGGAAAACAAGGCGCCGCTGCTCGTCTACCGCGAGGCGGCCAAGAAGGCCTGAAGAGGAACACCATGTCCGGTCACATTCCCCTGCCGTCCGATCCCATCGACCTGCCGCTGCTGCCGCTGCGCGACGTGGTGGTCTTTCCCCACATGGTCATCCCGCTGTTCGTGGGCCGGCCCAAGAGCATCAAGGCGCTCGAACTGGCCATGGAGGCCGAGCGCCGCATCATGCTGGTCGCCCAGAAGGCGGCGGCCAAGGACGAGCCCGCCGTGGACGACATGTTCGAGGTGGGTTGCATCTCGACCATCCTGCAGATGCTCAAGCTGCCCGACGGCACCGTGAAGGTGCTGGTCGAAGGCCAGCAGCGCGCCCGCGTCGCCCACATCGAGGACAGCCAGACGCATTTCTCGGCCAACGTGGTGCCGCTGGAAGCGGGCGGGGCCGCCGGCACCGAGGTCGAGGCCCTGCGCCGCGCGGTGATGCAGCAGTTCGACCAGTACGTCAAGCTGAACAAGAAGATCCCGCCCGAGATCCTGACGTCCATCGCCAGCATCGATGACCCGGGTCGCCTCGCGGACACCATCGCCGCGCACCTGCCGCTCAAGCTGGACAACAAGCAGGCCGTGCTGGACCTGTCGAACGTGCAGGAGCGGCTGGAGAGCCTGTTCTCGCAGCTGGAGCGCGAGGTCGACATCCTGAACGTCGACAAGAAGATCCGCAGCCGCGTGAAGCGGCAGATGGAGAAGAACCAGCGCGACTTCTACCTCAACGAGCAGGTCAAGGCCATCCAGAAGGAACTGGGCGAGGGCGAGGACGGCGCGGACGTCGAGGAGATCGAGAAGAAGATCCAGGCCGCCAAGATGCCCAAGGACGCCCGCAAGAAGGCGGACGCCGAGCTCAAGAAGCTCAAGCTGATGTCGCCCATGTCGGCCGAGGCCACGGTGGTGCGCAACTACATCGACGTGCTGGTCGGCCTGCCCTGGAGCAAGAAGACCAAGATCAAGCACGACCTGGCCAATGCCGAGGCGGTCCTCAACGAAGACCATTACGGCCTGGAGAAGGTCAAGGACCGCATCCTCGAATACCTCGCGGTGCAGCAGCGCGTGGACAAGGTCAAGGCGCCGATCCTGTGCCTCGTCGGCCCGCCGGGCGTGGGCAAGACCTCGCTGGGCCAGTCCATCGCCAAGGCGACCGGCCGCAAGTACGTGCGCATGGCGCTGGGCGGCATGCGCGACGAGGCCGAGATCCGCGGCCACCGCCGCACCTACATCGGCGCGCTGCCGGGCAAGGTGCTGCAGAGCCTGAACAAGGTGGGCACCCGCAATCCGCTGTTCCTGCTGGACGAGATCGACAAGCTGGGCACCGACTTCCGCGGCGATCCGTCCTCGGCCCTGCTCGAGGTGCTGGATCCGGAACAGAACCACACCTTCGGCGACCACTACGTCGAGGTCGATTTCGACCTGTCGGACGTGATGTTCGTGGCGACGTCGAACTCGATGAACATCCCGCCGGCGCTGCTGGACCGAATGGAGGTCATCCGCCTGTCGGGCTACACCGAAGACGAGAAGACCAGCATCGCGCTGAAGTACCTGCTGCCCAAGCAGATGGGCAACAACGGCGTCAAGGACGACGAGCTGCTGGTCACCGAGGAAGCGGTGCGCGACATCGTGCGCTACTACACCCGCGAAGCCGGCGTGCGCTCGCTGGAGCGCGAGCTGTCCAAGATCTGCCGCAAGGTGGTCAAGGGCCTGCTGCTCAAGAAGATGGAACCCAAGGTCACCGTCGACAGCAGCAACCTGCATGACTTCCTGGGCGTGCGCAAGTACAACTTCGGCCGCGCCGAGCAGCAGAACCAGGTGGGCCAGGTGGTCGGCCTGGCCTGGACCGAGGTGGGCGGCGATCTGCTGACCATCGAGGTCGCGACGGTGCCGGGCAAGGGCATCATCACGCGCACCGGCTCGCTGGGCGACGTGATGAAGGAGTCGGTCGAGGCCGCGCGCACCGTGGTGCGCAGCCGCGCCCGGCGCCTGGGCATCAAGGACGAGCTGTTCGAGAAGAAGGACCTGCACATCCACGTGCCTGACGGCGCCACGCCCAAGGACGGCCCGAGCGCGGGCATCGCGATGACGACGGCACTGGTGTCGGCGCTGACCAGCATCCCCGTGCGCAGCGACGTCGCCATGACGGGCGAGATCACGCTGCGCGGCGAGGTGACGGCCATCGGCGGCCTGAAGGAAAAGCTGCTGGCGGCCCTGCGCGGCGGCATCAAGACGGTGCTGATCCCCGAGGAAAACGCCAAGGACCTGCAGGACATTCCAGAGAACGTGAAGAACGGCCTCGAGATCGTGCCGGTCAAGTGGATCGACAAGGTGCTCGAGGTCGCGCTGGAGAAGCAGCCCAAGCCGCTGTCGGACGAGGAGGTCGCCGCCTCCGCCGCCGCCATGGCCGAACTGTCCAAGCAGCGCGCCGCCGAGCCGCGCAATGAAGGGTCGGTCAAGCATTGAAGATTTTGGCGCCGGTGCTTGCGCTGGCGCCAAAAGAGCCCTTATACTCGTGGGCTCGGTTCTGCGGGAATAGCTCAGTTGGTAGAGCGCAACCTTGCCAAGGTTGAGGTCGACGGTTCGAGACCGTTTTCCCGCTCCAGTTTTTATGGAGGAAGCTGCAAGGCTTCTTCCAGCGTCCGATCAAGACGCGGGAATAGCTCAGTTGGTAGAGCGCAACCTTGCCAAGGTTGAGGTCGACGGTTCGAGACCGTTTTCCCGCTCCAGTTTTGGAGGAAGCCGCAAGGCTTCTTTCAGCGCCCGATCAATACGCGGGAATAGCTCAGTTGGTAGAGCGCAACCTTGCCAAGGTTGAGGTCGACGGTTCGAGACCGTTTTCCCGCTCCAGTCTCTGGATCCAAAGCCGCCTTGTCTGCCCCGTCACCGGGCGTCAGCCAAGGCGGCTTTGTTTTGCGGCGTCCGATGCAGGCGCAGCGCGTGGGCACGCCAGACGCGCCGTCGCGCTACCAGTCTTCCTTCACCGCCAGCACCATGTCGCGCGAGGCCGCGGCGCGTGCCGACAGCCAGGCCGTGGCCGTGCCGGCCGCGATCACCGCGGCGCACAGCAGCCCCAGGCGGCCGGCGGGCAGCAGCATGTCCATGGTCCAGTGGAAGCTCTGCGGATTCACCACCTTCACCAGCACGGCCGAGACGGCGATGCCCAGGCCCAGGCCCGCCACCGCGCCGATGAGCGTCCAGGCGGCACCTTCCCCGGCCACCAGCCGCCGCACCTGCGCCTGCGTGAAGCCCAGGTGGGCCAGCAGGCCGAATTCCTTGCGCCGCGCCAGCACCTGGGCGCTGAAGCTGGCGGCGATGCCGAACAGGCCGATGGCGATGGCCACGGCCTGCAGCCAGTAGGTGACGGCGAAGCTGCGGTCGAAGATGCGCAGCGAGGTGGCGCGCAGCTGCGCGGCCGAGGCGATTTCCAGCGCGTCCTCGCTGCCCAGCCGGTCGCGGGCCAGGCGCCGCAGGCCGGCGCGCACCGTGGCCTCGTCCGCGCCCGGCGCCAGCCACAGCGACAGCTCGCTGGCGGCGCTGTCGCCGGTCAGCCGGGTGAAGTCGGCGCGGTCCAGGGCGACGGCGCCGAACTGCCGCGCATAGTCGCGCCACACGCCGGCCACGAAGAAGCGGCCGGGCGGCAGGCCGAAGGCAGCGTCCAGCGCGGGCAGGCCCCCGCCCACCTGCGCGCCGTGCAGGGACACCATCGGCTCGCTCACATAGACGGCGATGCGGCCCGGCGGCGCCGGCAGCACCGGGCCGGTCAGCGGCAGCGAGCGGCCGGGCGCCTGCGCGTCGATGGCGCGCGCCAGCAGCGTCACGGCGGGCAGGGCGGCGTCCAGCTGCAGGCTGCGCAGCCGCTGGCCGACGCCGCGTTCCACGCCGGGCAGGCGCTCGGCGGCCTGCAGCAGCGCGGCGTCGAAGGGTGCCGCATCGCCGCCGGAGCCGCCCGCTGCGCGCACGTACAGGTCGGCCGGCAGCACCACGTCGAGCCAGCGGGTGACCGACTCGCGGAAGCTGGCGACCATCACCGTGAGCGCCACCGACAGCGCCAGGCTGGCCACCACGCCGCTCAGGGCGATGGCGGCGCTGCCGCGCATGCGCCGTGCCCGCTCCACCGCCATGAGCGGCAGCAGCCGCCGGCCGAGCCGCGGCGCCAGTCGCCCATACAGCGCCAGGATGAGCCAGGGCAGGGCCGCGATGCCGCCCACCAGCAGCAGGGCCACCGACAGGTAGGCCGCCAGCGGCATGCCGAAGACCGGCGGCGCATGGGCCAGCGCACCCCCCGCCGCCATGAGCGCCAGCGCCGGCCACAGCCGGCCCGCGCCGGTGGCGGCGTCGCCCAGGCCCTTGAGGGTCTGGGCCTCCGGCAGCCGCTGGGCGGCGCGCGCCGGCCACCAGCCGCCGGCCAGGGCCGCGAGCACGCCCAGCACGCCGTAGGTGGCCGCGGCACCGGCGTCCAGGCGCAGGGCCGGCGCCACGTCTCGGAAGTAGCCGCCGCCCAGGTCGCCGCCCAGCAGCCGCAGCGCCGCCCAGGCCAGGCCCAGGCCCAGCGCCAGTCCGGCCGCACTGCCGGCCGCGCCCAGTGCCAGCGACTCGATCAGCACCAGGCGCAGCCGCTGCCGGGCGGTGAGGCCCAGCACGCCGAGCAGGGCGAACTGCTGCGCCCGCTTGGCCACGGACAGCGCCAGCACCGAGAACACCAGGAAGGCGCCGGTGAACAGCGCCACCAGCGCCAGCACGGTGAGGTTGACGCGGTAGGCGCGCGACAGGTTGCTGATGCGCTCGGCATCGTCCTGCGGCTGCGCGAGCCGCAGGGCGGGCGTCCAGCCCGGCAGGGCGCGGATGGCGTTGGCCAGTGCGCTGGGGTCGGCGCCCTCGGCCAGCCGCAGGTCGATGCGCGACAGGCGGCCGGCCCGGCCGAGCAGCGACTGTGCGGCGCCGATGTCCATCACGGCCAGCGCCGGGCCGGTGGCGGCCACGCTGCCGGCCACCGCCAGCCGTCGGGCCGTGCCGTCGGCGCCCAGCACCGTCAGCGCATCGGCCGCGCCGCCGGCCAGCGCGCGCGCGGCCGCATTCAGGAACACCCGGTCCGGCAGCAGAAGCGCGAGCCGGTCGTCGTTGCGGCCGGGCGCGGACTGCGGCATGAGGGCGGGGGCGACGGCGGGCAGCACCAGCGCGTCCAGGCCCAGCAGCCGGAGCTGGGCGGGCTGGCCGTCGGCGTCGCGCACGCGCAGCGTCGCGTCGAGCACCGGGCTCGCGACGCGCACCTGCGGCAGGGTCGCCACCTGGCCGAACAGCGCTTCGTCGAAGTCGCCCTGCACGGGGCGGATCTCCAGGTCGGGCTGGCCGTTGACGGCGCGGGTGGCGCGCTGGAATTCCTCCAGCGCCGAGTTGTTGATCAGGTGCACCGAGAAGGCCAGCGCCACCCCCAGCATGACGGCCAGCACGGCCGCCAGGTGGCGCCAGGGCTGGTGGCGCACTTCCTGCCACGAAAAGGTGTAGATCAATGGCCACATCGTGTCATTGTGGTGGCCTCGCCTTCACCCGCGCGCACGAAGCGTTTCACAATGGCGTCATGCTTGATGGCGTGAACGTGGAATCGATCGAACGGGCCACCCTGGCGGCCGTGCCTCCGGACCATCTGGAGGCGCTGCCCGGCTGGCTGCTGCCGCTGGACCGCGGCACCGTGGGCCGGGCCCGCAGCGCGGTGCCGCTGCACCACGGCGCGCAGGACGCGGCGCTGCTGCCGCGCATCGAGGCGGTGTATGCCGACCACGGCCTGCCCACCACGCTGCGCCTGCCGATCGAGACCCCCGGCTTCGAGTCGCTGACCGAGGCCCTGCGCGACCGCGGCTACGTGCCTTCGCGGCCCACGCAGGTGATGCATGCCGATCCGCGCACCGTGGCGGCGGCGGCCAGGCCGGACGCCGTGCAGGTGTCGACCACGCCCGGCGAGGACTGGGCCCGCGTCTACCTGGGCGAGGGCTTCGACCCGGTGGACGGCCAGAGCCGGGTGCGGCTGCTGCGCCGCGCCAAGGACGCGATCTACGCCAGCCTGCGCCTGGCGCAGGACCTGCCCGGCGGCGAGGCCGGCGACGTGGCGGCGGTCGGCAGCGGCTGTTTCGCCGAAGGCTGGATGGGCGTGCACGGCATGCGCACCCGGCCACGCTTCCGTGGCCACGGCTTCGCCCGGCAGCTGATGGCGGCCATGGGCGCCGAGGCGGTGGCGCGCGGCGTGCAACGCACCTTCCTGCAGGTGGAGGCGGAGAACTACCTGGCCCGCTCGCTCTATGCCCGCGTCGGCTTCGTGCCGGCCTGGATCTACGTCTACTGGCAGCGGCCGGGGGCCGACGCCCTGCTCAAGTAGGCGCGGCGGGCCGGAAGCCGTCCGCCTGCAGGTGCAGCCGGCGGTCGGCCAGCGACGCGGCGGCCTCGGAATGGGTGACCAGCACCAGGCTGGCGCCGTGCGCGCGGGCCTCGGCCAGCAGCAGGTCCATCACCCGCGCCGCGGTGCCCGGATCCAGGTTGCCGGTGGGCTCGTCGGCCAGCAGCAGGCCGGGCCGGTGCACCAGGGCGCGGGCGATGGCCACGCGCTGCAGCTGGCCGCCGGAGAGCTGCTGCGGCAGCCGCCGTGCCAGGCCCGCCAGCCCGACGGCATCGAGCATCCGCGCCACGCGCGCATCCACGTCCGCCTGGCGGCCGAGCAGCATCAGGGGCAGGGCCACGTTCTGGCCCACGTCCAGGTGCGGCAAGACGTGGAAGGCCTGGAAGACGAAGCCCACGTGCGCCCGCCGCCACAGGGCGCGGGCCTCGGCGTCCATGGCACCCAGGTCGCGCTCGCCGTGCAGCACGCGGCCCTCGTCCCAGCTGTCCAGGCCGGCCATGCAGTTGAGCAGGGTGGATTTGCCCACGCCCGAGTCGCCGACGATGGCGACGAATTCGCCGGGCGCGACGTGCAGGTCCAGGTGGCGGAAGACGGGCCGGGCCTCGGCGCCCTGGCCGTAGAACTTGCCCAGGCCCTCGATGCGCAGGGGCAGGGCGGTGGCGGTCTGGCCGCTCATGCCGCCACCCCCGCGAGCGCCTGACGCACGTGGGCCAATACCTGGGCGGCGGCGTCGGGCGCATCGCAGCGCACGACGCGGCGCGCGGGCATGCCGCGCAGCCAGGTGATCTGGCGCTTGGCCAATTGCCGCGTGGCGGCGATGCCGCGTTCGCGCAGGTCGGCCAGGTCGGCCGCAGCAGGTGCGCGGCCGGCGCAGGCGTCCAGCATCTCCCAGGCCTGCCGGTAGCCGACGCAGCGGATGGACGGCAGTTCGGGGCCCAGGTCGGCGCGTGTGCGCAGGGCGCGCACCTCGTCCAGGAAGCCGGCCGCCAGCATGGCGTCGAAACGCTGGGCGATGCGGGCGTGGAGCCAGGCGCGGTCGGGCGTCTCCAGGGAGACCAGCAGCGCCTCGCCGGTGGCCAGCGGGCCGGGCCGGGCCTGCGCCGGGCTCGCCGCCTGGCGCTGGTGGAAGGCCGACAGCGGCTGGCCGCTGCTCAGCCACACCTCCAGCGCGCGCTGGATGCGCTGGCTGTCGTTGGGCGCGAGCCGCGCTGCCGTGGCCGGGTCCACCTCGGCCAGCCGGGCGCGCAGCGCCGGCCAGCCCAGGGCGGCGGCGTCGGCGTCGATGCGGGCGCGCACGGCCGGGTCGGCGGCGGGCATGGCATCCAGGCCGTCGAACAGCGCCTTGAAATAGAGCATGGTGCCGCCCACCAGCACGGGCAGGGCGCCGCGGCCGAGGATGTCGGCGATGAGCTGCTGCGCATCGGCCACGAAGGCGGCGGCGCTGTAGCGCTCGGCCGGGTCCAGGATGTCGATGAGGTGGTGCGGCGCCACCGCGCGCTCGGCCGGGCTGGGCTTGGCGGTGCCGATGTCCATGCCGCGGTAGACCAGCGCCGAGTCGACGCTCACGATTTCCAACGGCCGGTCCAGCGCCCCGGCCAGCGCCAGGGCGGCGGCGGTCTTGCCGCTGGCGGTGGGGCCCGCCAGCGCGACGTAGCGCAGGGCCGTCATGCGCGGGTGCGGCCGGTGCCGCGCTGCGGCAGGAGGCGGAGGGCGGTCAGGGAAGTGGAGGAGGGCGGCGGAAAAGAAGAGGCCGGAGGCGTCGGGCGCATCCGGCCGAGGGTAGCAAATCGACGATGGCCCGGCGTGTGCCGGTGGCGCATCGCGATGCCGCTCAGGTGCCCAGCGGCCGGGGCGCCGGCACGGCCTGCGGCACCTTGCCGCCGACCGGCCGGCTCAGCGCCGCCCCCGGCGCGTCGGCGAGGGCCGGGGCGTCGGGCAGCTTCTCCTTCATCTGGAACAGCTGCGCCAGGGCCGTGCGGTACTGCATCTCGCCCACCGAGTTGGTGCTGTGGTGGGAGCCGCCCTCGACCAGCACGAACATCTTCTGGCCCGTGGCCGCCTCGTAGAGCTTGCGTCCGAGGGTGGGGTTGATCAGCGTGTCGTTGGAGCCGTGGACCACCAGCAGCGGGGAGCCGATGGACTTGACCTTGGCCAGCGACTCGAAGCGCTGGGTGATGAAGGGCTTGAAGGGCAGCCAGCCCCACTTGAAACTGCTCACCACGTCGGAGATCGAGGTGAAGGTGCCCTCGACGATGGTGCCGGCCTCGTCGTGCACGTCGGCCGCCAGGTCGATGCCGATGGCGCCGCCGAGCGAATGGCCGAAGATGTAACGGCGCTGCTTGGGATACTTGGCGGCCAGCCAGTTCCAGGCGGCGCGGGCGTCCTCGCGGGCGGATTCCTCCGAGGGCAGGGCCTTGGTGCTCTTGCCGAAGCCCTGGTAGTCGATGGCCAGCACCGAGAAGCCCAGCTCGTGCATGCGGCGGATGCGCGGCGCCGAATTCGAGACGTTGTAGCGCGCACCGTGCAGGTACAGCATGACCGGCGTGTCCTTGGACATCGGCGCGTCGCCGAGCCACAGGCCGTGCAGCCGCACCGGCTCGCCGGCCGGCGAACGGTAGTCGATCCACACGTGTTCCATGCCCTGCGTCATCTCCGCCGTGTTCCCCCAGCTCACGTCGCTGGGCTGGAAGATCCATTCCCGCTGCTGCGCATCCAGGGTCGAGCAGCCCGCGCCGACGAGCACGGAGAAGGAAAGAGCCGATGCGATGAGAGACCAGCGTTTCATGGGGCAGACTGAGACCGGAAGTGGGGTGAAGTTCACACGGATTTGCAACCGCGGCCTACACGATGGACTGCAAAGCCTTGTTACCGGAATGCGGGGCAGCGAAGTCCATGCAACGGCCGTGCCTGCCGGCTGGCTGACCGTGTAAACCCCAAAACGCCGCCGCGCCCCGGCGCGGTTCCCCCTTTTCCGGGGCGCTGTGCCGCTCAGCGCCCGCGCAGGAACAGCCCGTCCAGGTCGCGCACGCTCAGCTGGCGCCAGGTGGGGCGGCCATGGTTGCACTGGTCGGAGCGCTCGGTGGCTTCCATCTGGCGCAGCAGGCCGTTCATCTCGTCCAGGGTCAGCCGGCGGTTGGCGCGCACGGCGCCGTGGCAGGCCATGGTGGCCAGCAGTTCGTGCTGGGCGCGCTGCACGACGGTGCTGGCGTCGTGCTGGGCCAACTCGGCCAGCACGCTGCGCGCCAGCGCGACCGGGTCGCCGTCGGCCAGCGGCGCCGGCACGGCACGCACCGCCAGGGTCTTGGGCGAGAAGGGCGAAATCTCCAGGCCCAGCGCCGGGAGCACCTCGGCACAGGCCTCGGCCGTGGCGACCTCTTCCGGCGTGGCCGGGAAGGTGGCGGGAATGAGCAGCGGCTGGCTCGCCAGCGCCTGGCCGTCCAGTTGCGCCTTGAGCCGCTCGTAGACGATGCGCTCGTGGGCGGCATGCATGTCGACGATGACCAGGCCCTGGGCGTTCTCGGCCAGGATGTAGATGCCCTGGAGCTGGGCGAGGGCGCGGCCCAGGGGCCAGCTGCCGTCCTCGTCCGCGGCCGGGCGGCCGGGGGAGGCGCCGTCCGGCCGCGGCGCCAAGGCGGCCGGCCCGGCGGTCGGCCGGCCCACCCAGGGCGGCACGGCCGGAGCGCCGTCGCCGACCGGGGATCGCCACGCGCCAGCCTCGGCGCCGATCAGCGGCGCGGCGTCCAGGCCCGCGCCTGCCCCATCGTTCCCGCCGTCCGGCGCGTGGGGCTGCACGGCCGGTGCCGCCGGCCACATCGCGGCCCAGTCGCCCGCGCCGCGTTCGGCGGCGAAATGCATGCCCGCCTGGCGCCAGGCCGGCGCGGGCGCCGGTGCGTCGTAGCCGCGCAGCAGCGGCGCCGGCCGGCCGGTGCTGCCGTCCCCGGCCGCCGCGCCGGCGGCGCGCGGGGCCGCCAGGGCGTTCTCGATCGCATGCCGCACGGCGCTGTGCACCTCGCGGCCGTCGCGGAAGCGCACCTCGATCTTGGTAGGGTGCACGTTCACGTCCACCCGCGCCGGGTCGATCTGCAGGTGCAGGACGAAGACGGGCTGGCGCTGCCCGTGCAGCACGTCCTCGTAGGCGGCGCGGGCCGCATGCAGCAGCACCTTGTCGCGCACGAAGCGGCCGTTGACGTAGAAGAACTGCTGGTCGCCCCGGCTGCGCGCCGCGTCGGGCACGCCGGCATGGCCGTGCACCCGCAACTGGCCTTCGCCATGGTCCACGTCCACGCTCTGGCCGATGAAGTCGGCGCCGAACACGTCGGCGATGCGCTGGGCCGGCGTGTCCGCGGCGCGCCACTGCTCCACCAGGCGGCCGTCGTGCCAGATGGCGAAGCCGACGTCGGGCCGGGCCAGCGCATGGCGGCGCACGGCCTCGACGCAGTGCGCCAGCTCGGTGGCGTCGGTCTTGAGGAACTTGCGGCGGGCCGGCGTGGCGAAGAAGAGTTCGCGCACCTCGACCGTGGTGCCCTGGCTGCGCGCGGCCGGGCGCAGCTCGCCGGTGCGCGCGTCCAGCTGCCAGGCGCCGTCGGCACCGGTGTGGCGCGAAAGCAGGTTCACCTCGGCGATGGACGCGATGGAGGCCAGCGCCTCGCCGCGAAAGCCCATGGTGCCCACGGCTTCCAGCTCGGCCAGGCTGGCGATCTTGCTGGTGGCATGGCGGCGCAGGGCCAGGGGCAGCTCCTCGCGCGGGATGCCGCCGCCGTCGTCCTCCACGGCGATCAGCCGCACGCCGCCGGCGGACAGGCGCACCGCGATCTGGCGGGCGCCGGCGTCCAGCGCGTTGTCCACCAGCTCGCGCACCACCGAGGCGGGACGCTCCACCACCTCGCCGGCCGCGATCTGGCTGATCAGCTCATCCGGCAGGTCGCGGATCGGACGGCGTCCGGCGGGGGAAGGGGAAAGGAGGGCGCTCACGCCGGGATTTTAAGAAGGCGCCACCGAGCGGCCCGGATAATGCCGCGCCATGGACATCGTTGCCTTCCTGATCGACTTCATCCTCCACGTGGACAAGCACCTGGAGGCCTTCGTGACCGCCTACGGCACCTGGGTCTATGCGCTGCTCTTCCTCATCGTGTTCGTGGAAACGGGTGTGGTGGTGATGCCCTTCCTGCCGGGCGATTCGCTGCTGTTCATCGTCGGCGCGCTGTGCGGCGCGGGACTGATGAACCTGGGCATCGCCATTCCGGTGCTGCTGGCGGCGGCCATCCTGGGCGACCAGTGCAATTTCGGCATCGGGCGCCACGTCGGGCCGCGCGTGTTCCAGTGGGAGAACTCGCGCTTCTTCAACCGCCGCGCCTTCGACCAGGCGCATGCCTTCTACGAGCGCTACGGCGGCATCACCATCGTGCTGGCGCGCTTCATGCCGTTCATCCGCACCTTCGCGCCTTTCGTGGCCGGCGTGGCGGCGATGAACCGGGCCAAGTTCACCGCCTTCAACGTCGGCGGGGCGCTGCTCTGGGTGGTGGGCATCTGCGTGGCCGGCTTCTACTTCGGCAACCTGGCCTTCGTGAAGGAGCACCTGGACAAGATCATCTGGGCGCTGATCCTGGTGCCGGGTCTGATCGCCATCTTCGGTGCCTGGCGCGGCTCGCGGGCGTCGGCTGCTTCCGTGACGGCGACGCGCTGACGCGGCGCCTGGCACGAAAACAAAAGGCCGCGAATGCGGCCTTTGTCTTTTGGCGAGCGCCGTGCCAATCAGTAGCGGCGGCGGCCGTCCGGGTAGTACTGGTTGTTGTAGTTCTGCTGGTCGCGCTGGCGGCCGATTTCATTGCCGACCAGGCCACCAATGGCCGCGCCGCCTACCGTCGCGGCCGTGTTGCCGCCGATGGCGTTGCCCACCACCGCGCCGCCCAGCGCGCCGACGCCGGCACCAAGCTGCTGGTTGGGGCCGGCGGCACAGCCGGCCATGAGGGCGGCTGTGCCGATCGCGGCGGCCGAGATCCAAGTGCGAGTTTTCAACATGGTGTCCACCTTTCTGGGTTGTGATGGACGAATCGTGCGCCGCGGCGTCGGCGGCGCCGTGTAGGAGCGGTCCGCCGCGCCCTGTGCGGCGAGGCGGTCCGGCGCTGCGAGACGGTGCAGGCGCACCGCGACGGCCGTCGTATTACAGGGCCCGGCTGCGCGCCAGTGGCGGGTTCTGGCTGAAATAGCGCTGGATGCCCTTCATCAGCGCATCGGCCAGGTCCTCCTGGTAGGCCACGTTGCGCAGCTTCGCCTCTTCCTCCGGGTTGCTGATGAAGGCGGTCTCGACCAGCACGCTCGGGATGTCCGGCGCCTTGAGCACGGCAAAGCCGGCCTGCTCCACGTCGCCCTTATGCAGCCGTGCGCCGATGCGGCGGAACTCGCCCAGCATGGCGCCGCCGAGCTTGAGGCTGTCCTTGATCTGCGCCGTGGTGCTCATGTCGAGCAGCGCGCGCTGCACCTGCACCTCGTGCGCGCCGACGCTGATGCCGCCGACCTGGTCGGACTGGTTCTCCTTGTTGGCCATCCAGCGCGCGGCGCTGCTGGAGGCCCCGTTCTGGCTCAGCGCGAACACGCTGGCGCCACGGGCGGCGGGCGTGGTGAAGGCGTCGGCATGGATGCTGATGAACAGGTCGGCCTGCACCCGCCGCGCCTTCTGCACCCGCACCTGCAGCGGCACGAAGAAGTCGTCGTCGCGCGTCATGAAGGCGCGCATGGGGTTGCCGCCGAGGCTGCTGCCGTTGATGCGGTCGCGCAGCCGCCGCGCGACCTGCAGCACGATGTCCTTCTCGCGCGTGCCGTTGGGGCCGATGGCGCCGGGGTCCTCGCCGCCGTGGCCCGGGTCCAGCGCCACGATGATGATGCGGTCGGTGCGCGTGGCGGTGGCGACGTTGGGTTCGGGCCGCTGGCTGCGCGCCGGGGCCGGGCGCGCAGCCAGCGGCC
>NZ_LDSL01000062.1 GCF_001476815.1 Pseudacidovorax intermedius
CCGGCCGGCCGGCCCCCATCCAGTAGCCGACGCGGGCGCTCGTGGCCAGGCCCAGCGACAGCGGCACCATGTAGGCCACGGCGGTGAGGTTCGAGGCGATCTGGTGCGCCGCCGTGGCCGTGCTGCCCAGGCGGGCGATGAACAGGGCCATGAAGGTGAAGGAGCTCACCTCGACCATCACCGACAGACCCGCCGGCACCCCCAGCCGGGCGAAGGCGCCCAGTTGCGGCCAGTCCGGCCGCTCGGGCCGGCGCCAGAGCCGGTAGGCTTGGTACTCGGGCCGGTGGCGCAGCATCAGCACCGCCACGGCCAGCATCAGCCAGTTGACCGCCAGCGTGGCGAGCGCGCAGCCCAGCAGGCCCAGCGCCGGCACGCCCAGGCCGCCGAAGGTCAGCCAGATCGACAGCGGCACCTTGACCGCCAGCGCGCCGACCTGCAGCCAGGTCACGAAGCTGGGCCGGCCGATGGACTGGTTGAGCGTGGCATAGATGCGAAACAGCAGCGCCGCCGGCAGGGCGGCGGCCAGCACCGCCAGGTACTGGCCCACGGCGCCGCGCATGGCGGGCGGCACCTCGGTCCAGGCCAGCAGCGGGCCGGGCGACAGCAGCAGCGCCGCGCCCACCGCCGTGGCGGCGGCGCACAGGTACAGCGCCTGCCGCACCGAGCGGCCCATGGCCTCGCGCCGGCCGGCGCCGTGCAGCTCGGCCCACACCGGCAACAGGGCCTGCAGCGTGCCGGTCAGCGCCACGAACACGCTGATGAAGATGGCGGCACCGATGGACAGCGCCGCCAGCGCATCCCGGTCGAAGCGGCCGGCGACCACGGTGTCGGTGACGCCGAAGGCCATGGTCGCCATCTGGCCGACCAGCACGGTGCCGGCGTGGCGGGCGATGAGGCGGCGCTCGCTCATCGGCCGCCCCAGGGCCCGGTCCGATGTCGCAGCGCCGGGGCCCGTCGCGGGTGACCCTGCCACCGGTCCTCGTCGCGGGGCACCGCCTTCGTGGCGCCGCTCACTGCGGCCCCTGCCGGCGGAACAGCAGCAGGTCGTCGCTCGGGCTGGTCGGGCGGCGGAAGGTGCCTTCGAAATGCCAGTCGGCCATGCGGACCTGATTGGGCAGGCTGAAGAGGTAATCCGGATGCACCAGCAGCCAGCCGCACCGGGCGCCGGGCGCCAGCGGCTGCAGTTCGAAGCGGCCATGGTGGCGCAGCGCGGCGATCTGGGCCCGGTTCAGGCCCAGTTCGTCCACGCAGCCGGGGGCGTCGCCCAGGCGCTGGGCCAGGGCGCGCACCTGCGGCTCGTAGCTGCGGGCGTAGTCCAGCAGCGGCAGCCACAGCGTCATCAGCAGCAGCCAGCACAGGGCGGCGCCGCCGGCGGGCAGCACCAGCGTCTTCCACAGCGCCGCGCGGTGGCGGCCGGTGCGCCAGCGCACCAGCCAGGCCCAGGCCACCGTGGCCGCCACGGCCAGGCCCAGCGCCAGCCAGGAGAACTCGGGCACGAAGCCGGGCGCCAGCCGGTAGACGTTGGCCGCCGGCTTGGCCGGCACGCCGGTGTGCAGCGAGATCCAGTACACCCAGATGAACAGCGCCACGCCGCTGAAGAAGAGCAGGGTGAACCAGTCGATCAGGGCCGACACGCTGCGCCGCAGCGTCGGCAGCGAAAAGGCGGCCAGGGTGGCGAAGGCGGGCAGGCCGATCAGCAGCGAGCGTTCGCCGAAGTCGGTGAAGATGGTCGAGAACGAGGCCGCCAGCATGAAGCCCAGCGGCAGCGCCACATGGCGCGCGGTGAGCTGCCGGCGCCAGCGCCACAGCGTCCAGAGCGCCAGCGGCCAGGCCGGCCAGGTGAACCAGATGAAGAGCTTGGCCAGGCCGCGCACCTCGGCGATGAGGCGCACGTTGGGCTCCTCGCCGGGCAGCGACAGGTTCCAGTGGAACTGGCCGAGCGCTGCGGCCACGCCGGCCGCCAGCGCCGTCAGCAGCACCAGGCCGAGCACGCCCAGGCGGTCGTAGACGGGGCTGGCGTCGCCGTCGGGCTCGCGCTGGCCGAGCAGCAGTTCGCGCCAGGCCAGCACCGTGCAGCCGCCACCCAGGATCAGGCCCATGGAGGGCGCGCCGCTCAGCGCCAGGCCGAGGGTGCCGACGCCGAACGCGGCCAGCGGCGCCGCGCGGCGGTAGGGCAGCGCGGCGCCGCCGTAGAACAGGAGCGCGGCGAAGAAGAGCTGGGCCAGCGCGGGCGTGGTCTCGTGCCCCAGCTGGGCCAGGCCCAGGCTGGCGATCAGCGCCAGCAGGCCGCCGTCGGCCATGGCCCGGGCGTAGTCGGTGGGCCGGGCCTCGCCGCCGAAAGCGAAGGCCACCGGCTGGGCCCGCGGCGTGCGCGCCAGGTAGTACACGGCATACCAGGTGGCGGTGAAGGTGCACCACAGCATCAGCGCGAAGACGATGCGCACCGCCAGGTCGGGCGGCAGCCAGCCCGGCGCGAGCTGGATGGCCCAGGCGCCGATCCAGTACGGCAGCAGGGCGGGAATCTCGGGCCGCAGGCCCAGCATCGTCGGGTCCAGCCAGCGGGCCAGTCCGCCGGCGTTGTCGGCCAGCGCCGCCATGTAGCCGAAGGAGGCGACGTCGGCGCTCTTCCAGGGCCCGCGGCCGATCAGGCCGGGCATGAGGTAGGCCGCGCACAGCAGCAGCAAGGCCAGCCGGGGCAGGCGGCGCACGGCGTTCTGGGCGACGATGGCGGGATTGGGGGGACTCAATGCGCGTGGCTCACGGGTCGGGCGGACGGGGGGCTGGCAGGCCTGCGGGCGCCCGGGCTGGCCGGGCGGCGCATCGGCAAAAAACAAAGGGCAGCGCGGAGATCCGGGCTGCCCTCGTTGCACCGCACGGGGCGGCGCTTCGCATGCAAAGACGGCTTACTTGGAGGACAGCGCGATCTTGCCGAACTTGTTGCGGAACTTCTCGACGCGGCCGCCCATGTTGTCCACCGACTTCTGGGTGCCGGTGTAGAAGGGGTGCGACTCGCTGGAGGTGTCCAGCTTGTACAGGGGGTATTCCTTGCCTTCGAAGGTCTCGGTCTCGCGCGTGTTCACGCAGGAGCGGGTGACGAACTTGAAGCCGTTGGACAGGTCCAGGAACAGGACTTCGCGGTAGTCGGGATGGATGCCTTCTTTGGCCATGGTGATTCCTTGAGCGGGTCGATGCGGGAGCCACTGCGCACAACCATCGTGCGAGCACTTGCCGCGAAAAGCCCTCCATTCTAGCGTGGCGGCGCCGTGAGCGCCAGTGCGGCGCGCATCCGCCCGCTCACGCGTCCACCACGCCGCACCAGTCGACGATGAACTGCGCCATGGCGGCCGTCACGCGCTGCATGCTTTCGAGGGACACCGCCTCGTCGATGCCGTGGATGTTGCGGGCCGTCGGCCCGTAGTTGGTCACGGGGATGTCCGTCGCCAGCCGGAAATGCCGGCCGTCGGTGGTGGCGGTGCAGGCCAGGCGGGCCGGCGGCTGGCCGGCGATCTTCTCGTGGGCGGTAGCCAGGGTACGCATGGCCGGCGCCTCCAGGTCGTAGACGCAGCCGGGCGAGCGGTGGCCGCGGGCGTCGATCTCGACCACCAGCGCCGGATTGAGCGCGCGGGCCTTGGCGCGGATGCGGCCGCCGACCTGGGCCTCGACGTCCGCCGGGTCCATGCCGGGGTAGTAGCCGATGCGCAGGCCCAGCGTGCAGGTGCAGGGCACCGAGGAATTCCATTCGCCGCCCTCGATGCGCCCCAGGTTGAAGTTGACCGGATGCGCCACGTCCGCAAAGGCCGGGTGGCGGTTCTCGGGCCGGTTCCACTCGGCCTCCAGTTCCTTGAGGTCGGCCATGATGGCCATGGCCGCCTCGATGGGGTTCAGCCCCTGGCCCATGTAGGCGACGTGCGCCGGTCGGCCGGTGAGCGTGACGAACAGCCAGCTCACGCCCACCTGCGCGCTCATCAGCGTCTCGCCGAAGGGCTCGGGAATGATGACGGCGTCGAAGTCGCTGAGCCTGGCCTTGGCCCGGGCGGTCTGCAGCGCATGCAGGCTGGCGAGCGTGCCGTTGCCGGTGTTCTCCTCGTCCAGCACCGCGTTGAAGCCGACCGTGCCGGCCGGCGCCAGGCCCAGCATGCGCAGCAGCCGCAGCGACGCCAGCGCGCAGACGATGCCGCCCTTCATGTCGCCGGCGCCGCGGCCGTACAGCCAGCCGTCTTCCACGCGCGGCACGTAGGGGCCGGTGGTCCACAGCGATGCCGGGCCGGTCGGCACCACGTCCAGGTGGCCGTTGAAGAGCACCGAGCGGCCCTGGGCCCCCGCCGGCGGCAGATGGCGCGCCAGCAGGTTGTGGCGGCCGCCGTCCGGATCGCAGGGGCAGGAGAACAGCGCCAGGCCCTCGATCTGCCGGCTGTCGAGCACGATGCGTTCGCAGTCCAGCTCCATGTCCTGCATCAGGCCTTCCAGAAAGTCGGCGGCGGGCTGCTCGGCGCCGGAGGGGCTGGGCGCGGCGACGAAGGCGCTGAGCGTGTCGATCATCCAGGGCGTCAGGGTCTGGGCCGCGTCGCGCAGCTGGGCGGGCGTGGGGGAGACAGGCATGGGCGATGGCGGCTTCACAGGCGGGCGAGCACGTCGTCCAGCGTCCGCACCAGCAGGTCGGCATGGGCGCGTTCGAAGACCAGCGGCGGCCGCAGCTTGAGGATGTGGGCCGCCTCGCCCGTGGCGCTGAGCAGCACGCCGGCCTGGCGCAGGCCGTTGACGACCCGCGCCGCCTCGGCCGTGGCGGGCGTGCGGCGGGCGCGGTCGGTGACCAGTTCGACGCCGATGAACAGGCCCGCGCCGCGCACCTGGCCGATCAGCGCGTGTTTCTCGGCCAGTTGTCGCAAGCCAGCCATCAGATGGTCGCCGACCGCCTGCGCGTTGGCCTGCAGCGCGCCCTGCTGGAGCACGTCCAGCACGGCGCCCGCCGCCGCCATGGACACCGGATTGCCGCCGAAGGTGTTGAAGTAGCGGCACTGCCGGCCGAAGGCCGCCATCACCTCGGGCCGCACCGCCAGCCCGGCGACCGGATGGCCGTTGCCCATGGGCTTGCCCATCGTGACGATGTCCGGCACCACGCCGTGGCGCGCGAAGCCCCAGAAGGCCTCGCCGGTACGGCCGAATCCCGGCTGCACCTCGTCGGCGATGAACACGCCGCCGGCCTCGCGGATGGCGTCGACGGCCGGCTGCAGGAAGCCGCGCGGGCCGGTGAAGATGCCGTCGCTGGAAAAGACCGTGTCCACCAGCAGCGCGGCCGGCCGGATGCCGGCGGCCTGCAGGTCGGCGATGGCGCCGCGCACGCCATCGGCGAAGCGGCGGCCCAGCGTGCCGGCGTCCAGGTCGTCGCCGTCCGGCGGGGCCACGGTGCGCACCGTCTCGCCCAGCTGCACGTAGCGGCCCAGCGAGGGCGAGGCCTCGGCCAGGCTGGCGGTGACGCCGTGGTAGGCGAAGTTCGTGATGATGACGCCCTGGCCGCCGGTGTGGGTGCGCGCGATGCGCAGGGCCAGGTCGTTGGCCTCGCTGCCGGTGCAGGTGAACACGGCATGGCCCAGTTCGGCGGGCAGGGTGGCCAGCAGGCGCTCGGCATAGTCCAGCACGCCCTCGTGCAGGTAGCGCGTGTGGGTGTTGAGCGTGGCGGCCTGGCGCGCGATGGCCTCCACCACCTGCGGATGGGCATGGCCGACGCAGACGACGTTGTTGTAGGCATCGAGGTAGCGGCGGCCCTCGGCATCGAACAGCCACACGCCCTCGCCGCGCACCGGGTGCAGCGGCTCGTCGTAGAACAGGCGGTAGCTGGGGCCGAGCAGGCGGGCGCGGCGTTCGATCAGGTCGGCGGTGGTGGGCGTGGGCATGGTCCGGGCGCGTGCAGCAGATCAGGGACAGGCGTGGCGCAGCGCGTCGTCGAGCGCGCCGGCGGGCAGGGCGGCCAGCGCCGCCAGCCGCGCCCAGGAGGCGCCGTTGTTGCGCAGCAGGTAGGCCGCATTGGCCGGCTCGCGTGCCGCGCGCCAGCCGCTGATGGCGACCACCATGGCGAGGCGGGTGGCGACGAGCATCGGCAGCAACGCGCGCTCGGCGGCCGACAGCGGCATGACGGCGTGATAGGCGCTCGCGAAGGCTGCGATGCTGTCTGCGGGCGCCTGCGCATCGAGCTGGTACGAGGCGGCGACCGCCAGGTCCACGATGCGCGGCGCGGCGACCATGTCGCCGAAGTCCAGGATGCCGACCAGCCGCTCGGGCGCCTGCGGGTCCACCAGCAGGTTGGAGGGGTTGAAGTCGTTGTGGATGGGCTGGCGCGGCAGCGTGCGCAGCACCGGCAGTGCGTCGCCGGCGAAGCGGTCCAGCGCGGCCTGGGCGAGGGCGCGCCGTGCGGGGTCGTCCACGTGGGCCAGCAGGCTGCGGGTGCCGAGGGCGCGCTGCAGGTCCCAGGGCAGGGGCAGCGCGCCGGCGGGATGGCGCAGGCCGGCGAGGGCCGCGTCCAGTCGGGCGAGCAGGGCGCCCATGTGCGCGGCCCGGCCGGCAGTAGGCGGCGCCTTGGGCAGGGGCAGGCCGTCCAGATAGCTGAAGAGACGGACGACGCGCGGGGCGTTGCCGATCGCCCCCTCCACCACGGAGAACTCGCCGCTGCGCGTGGGCAGCAGGCGCTGCACCGGCAGCTCCGGCGCGGTCGCAGCAAGGTGAAGCAGGGCCTGCGTCTGGAAGTCGGCCACGACCGCGCTTTCGACCGGGTGCGACACCTTCAGCATGCACGGCGCTCCGCCGCCTGCCGGCTGCAGCAGGAAGTTGGCGTCGCGCTCGCCGCCGAGCGGCGTCAGCGTTCCGTTCAGGCCGTAGTGATGCCGCAGCAGGCGCGTGGCCTCGGTCAGATCGACCGGCGCGGGCGGCGCGCACAGGACGGCAGCTTCGGGCAACTGGTCGAAAGCGTCGTCCTCACTCCCCGTCCGTTCGGGCTGAGCCTGTCGAAGCCTGGGCGCGGCAGCCGGCGCGCCGTCCTGCCCTTCGACAGGCTCAGGGCGAACGGATTGAGGGCCGTCGGGCACTTCAGACGCAGGGCGAAGCGCTTGGAAGCTCGGTGGCGCTTGCAGATTCATGCCGCCGCCTCGAAGCCGCCCAGCGCACTGCGCAGGTTCGGGCCCAGGTCGGGTGAGAGGTAGCCGCCTTCCTGCACCAGCACCGTGGGCAGCCCCAGCCGCGCGAGTTCGCCGGTGATGCGGGCGAAGCCCTCGGTGCTGACGGCCAGGGCGCGGTAGGGGTCGTGCTCGTGCGCGTCCAGGCCCAGGGCCACCACCACGGCGCCCGGCGCGTAGGCGCGCACGGTGTCCAGGGCCTGGCGCAGGGCGACGAGGTAGGCCTCGGTCCCCGTGCCGCGCGGCAGCGGCACGTTCAGGTTGAAGCCCAGGCCTTCTCCCTCGCCATGCTCGTGCGCATGGCCGGTGAAGAAGGGCGTGCAGAAATGCGGGTCGCCGTGCAGCGAGACGGTGAGCACGTCGCGCCGGCGCCAGAAGATGCCCTGCGTGCCGTTGCCGTGGTGCACGTCGACGTCGACGATGGCGACGCGGTCGAAGCGCTGGCGCAGGTGCTGGGCGGCGATCGCGGCGTTGTTGAGGTAGGTGAAGCCGTTGGCCCGGTCGGCATAGGCGTGATGACCCGGCGGGCGGCACAGCGCATAGGCGGCGCGCTCGCCGTCCAGCACCAGCTGGGCCGCATGCGTGGCCGTGTGCGCGGACCACACGGCCGCCTCCCAGGTGTGCTGGCCCACCGAGCAGGCCATGTCGCCCAGGTGGTAGCCGGCCTGGCCGACCAGGCTGTCCGGATAGGTGAAGGGCTGCCCCGGGAAGGGATGCACGTTGGGGATCACCTCCAGCGAGGGATCGTCCAGTTGCTGCCAGCGGGCCCAGGCCGTCTCCAGGAACCGCAGGTACTGGGGCGTGTGGATGGCGGCGCGCGGGCCCGGGCCGTGGTCCGCGGGCGCGACGACCTCGTGGCCCTGGTCGCGCGCAGCCTGCAGCAGCAGGTGCGCCCGCTCGGGCTGCTCGTTGCTGCGCTTGAACTTGCCCCGCACGATGAACTGCTGCGGATCGTGGCCGACGTGGCGGTCGCTGTAGATGACTTTCATGGGCGTGCGGGACGTCGGTTCGAACGAGGTGTTGAAGGAGGAGGGTCAGCGTGTGGCCAGCCGCAGCCGGGCGACATGCTCGCGCGCGTCCTCGAGGTGGAAGCGCAGCGCCTGTTCCACGGCCGGCGCATCGCGGCGGCGCAGGGCCTCGGCGATGGGGCCGTGGGTCTGGGCCAGCGAGGCCGGGTCGCCGTAGCTGTCCTCGGTCAGCGCGAGGAACATGCGCACCTCGTTGCCCATGTTGGCGAAGAGCTGCTGCAGGTAGTCGTTGCCCGACAGGGCGCAGAGCGCGGCATGGAAGTCCAGGTCCAGCGCCACGCGCTCGGCCTGGCTCAGCGTCGCGGCGCGGGCGACCATGTCGTCGACGCGGGCGGCCATGGCGTCGAGCTGTGCATCGCTGGCATGGCGGCAGGCCAGCGTGGCGCCCATCACCTCCAGCGTGGTACGCACGGCATAGAGGTCCTCGATCTGCTTGGTGCTGACGGTGCGCACGGTGAAGCCGTGGCGCGGGCGGGAGACCAGCAGGCCCAGGCTTTCGAGCCGGCGGGCGGCCTCGCGCACGGGGGCGCGGCTCACGCCCATCTGGCGGGCCAGTTCGGCCTCGACCACGCGGTCGCCGGGGCCGATGCGGCCTTCGAGGATGGCCCGCTGCAGCTCGGCCTGGATCAGCCCGACCAGGTCGGGCGCCTGGATCGAGGCGAAGGCGGGGGCGGATGTGGGCAGGGCGGCGTTCACGCGGTCTCCGGGAATCGTGGTCGTGGCGTTGCGGCGGATCGTGCCAGATACACGCCGGCCACCGCGATGCAGGCCATGCCCGCCATCGCCAGGCCGTCCGGTGGGCGCTGGAACCAGAAGGCGCTGATCAGCACCGCCAGCAGCAGCTGCACGTAGTTCAGCGGCGCCAGCGTGGACGCCTGGGTGCGCCGGAAGGCCGCCAGCAGCAGCAGTTGCGCGCCGCCGCTGGCCAGGCCTCCGGCCAGCAGCACCAGCGCCTGGGGCCAGGCCGGGGCCTCGACGTCCTGCGCCAGTGCCGCCAGCACCAGCGTGACGGCCAGGCAGGTGAAGGCCGCATGCGCGAACTGCACCGGCCCGGGCACCAGGCCCGACAGCCGGCGCGTGAACACCTGGAACAGCGCATAGCCGGTGGCGGACACGGCCATCAGCAGCGTGCCGGCCAGCGGCAGGTCGTGCCCCGGCCGCACGATCAGCAGCATGCCGGCGAAGCCGCCGGCCACGGCCAGCCACTGGGCGCGCCGCACCCGCTCGCCCAGCAGCGCGGGCGCCAGCGCCACCATCAGCAGCGGTGCCGTGAAGTAGATGGCGGTGGCCTCGGCCAGCGGCATGGTGACCAGGGCCGTCATGAAGCAGGTGGCCACCAGGGCCAGCATGCTGCTGCGCGCCAGCAGCAGGCCCTGGTGCGGCTGGCGCCAGAAGCGCAACTGGCCGTGGCGCAGCAGCAGCCCCAGCCCCACGGTGCTGATGCAGACGTAGCGCGACAGGTTCACGACCACGGGCGCATGGGTGGCGACCATCTGCTTGGCGAAGGCATCGTAGAAGGCGAAGAGCAGCAGCGCACCCAGGAAGAGCAGCACGCCCGCGCCCGGCCCCTCGCGCCAGTCGGGCAGCGATGCGGCCGGCGCGGGCAGGGCGCTCATGGACGCAGCCCGGCCAGCAGCGCCGCCAGCCCCGGGCCCAGCGCCTCGACCATGTAGCCGCCTTCCTGCACGATCACCGTCGGCAGGGCCAGGGCGCGCAGGCGCTCGCCGATGGCGCGGTAGGCGTCGAAGTCCAGGCGCAGCACGCTGATCGGGTCGTCGCGGTAGGTGTCGAAGCCCATCGGCAGCACCAGGGCCGAGGGCGCGAAGCGCGCGATGGCGGACACGGCCTCGTCCAGCGCCGCGATGAATGCGGCATTGCCGCTGCCATGGGCCAGCGGCAGGTTGAGGTTGAAGCCCTCGCCGGCATCGGCGCCGCGCTCGTGCGCATAGCCGGTGTAGAAGGGAAAGTAGCCGGCCGGATCGGCATGGGTGGAGACCGTCAGCACCTCGGCGCTGGCGTAGAAGATGTTCTGCGTGCCGTCGCCGTGGTGCGCGTCCACGTCCAGCACGGCCACCTTGCCGAAGCGCTGGCGCAGCGCCTCGGCCGCCACGGCGCTGTTGTTGACGTAGCAGAAGCCGCTGGCGCGGTCGTGGTGCGCATGGTGGCCCGAGGGCCGGCACAGGGCATAGGCGAGTCGCTCGCCGCCGGCCACGGCCATGGCCGCCGCATGCGCGGTGTGGGCCGAGCGCAGGATCGAGCGCCAGCTGTGCGGCCCCAGCGGCGAGGCGAGGTCGCCCACGTAGTAGCCCGTCTGCGCCAGCAGTGCGGGGCTGGGGCAGGGGGGACGCCGCTCGCCGGGCGCCACGCCGTAGTAGGGCGACAGGTTGGGCAACACCTCGATGCCGGGCTCCAGGCCGGGGCGGCCGAGCTTCTGCCAGCCCTCGTAGGCGCCGGCGAGGTAGTCGAGGTAGTGCGGCGCATGCACGGCCTCGAGGGGCGTGCGACCGGCGTCGGCCGGCACCTGCACCGCGATGCCGTGCGCCAGCAGCGTGGCCTGCAGCGCCTCGGCGCGGGCGGGCAGGTCGGCCGGCTTGTGGATGCGGCCGATGCGCATGTACTGCTGCGGCTGATGCAGCAGCTGGTCGGGGCAGAAGAAGGCCTGCATGGTCGTCGTCCCGCTCAGAGTGTCTTCTCGAAGCGGCCCAGCGCGCGGCCCAGGCGGGCGAACAGCTCGTCCATCTCGGCGGGCGTGATGATGAGCGGCGGGCACAGGGCCACCGTGTCGCCCATGGCGCGCACGATCAGCCCCTCCTCCAGCGCGTACTGCGCCACCTGGTAGCCGGCCTTCAGGGCCGGGTCGAAGGGCGCGCGCGCGGCGCCGTCGGCCATCAGCTCCAGCGCGCCGATCAGGCCCACGGCGCGCATGTTGCCGACGATGCGGCGCTCGGCCTGGGTGGCCAGGCCCTGCGCGAAGCGCGGCGCGAGCGCGCGGGTGTGCGCCAGGATGCCTTCGTCCTCGTAGACCTTGAGCGTCTCCAGCGCCACGGCGGCGGCCACCGGATGACCCGAGTAGGTGTAGCCGTGGCCGAAGGTGCCGATGCGGCCGCTGTTGGCGGCCATGGCGTCATGCACCTTCTGCGACACCATCACGGCCGAGATCGGCACGTAGGCTGAGGACAGCGACTTGGCGCAGGTGAGGATGTCCGGCCGCATGCCGAAGGTGGTGGTGCCGAACATCTCGCCCGTGCGGCCGAAGCCGCAGATCACCTCGTCGGCCACCAGCAGCACGTCGTAGCGGCGCAGCACGGCCTGGATCTTCTCGAAGTAGGTCGGCGGCGGCACGATCACGCCGCCCGCGCCCATCACCGGCTCGGCGAAGAAGGCGGCCACGGTGTCGGGGCCTTCGTTCAGGATCAGCTGTTCCAGCTCGTCGGCGCGGCGGGTGGCGAAGTCCTCGGCCGATTCGCCGGGCAGCGCGTCGCGGTAGTGGTGCGGGCTGCCGGTGCGCAGGATGCGGTCGATGGGCAGGTCGAAGTCAGCATGGTTGGCGGCCAGCCCGCCGATGCTGGCCGAGGCCACCGTCACGCCGTGGTAGGCGCGGTCGCGGCCGATGATCTTCTTCTTGCCCGGCTTGCCGATGGCGTTGAAGTAGTACCAGATCATCTTCACGGCCGAGTCATTGGCCTCGGAGCCCGAGTTGGCGAAGAACACGCGCGCCATCGGCACCGGCGCCAGGGCCAGCAGCCGCTCGGCCAGCTGCGCCGCGGCCGGATTGCTGCGGTGGTTGAAGGTGTGGTAGTAGGGCAGCGTCTTCAGTGCATCGATGCCGGCCTGCACCAGCCGCGGATGGCCGAAGCCCAGCGAGGCGCACCACAGGCCGGACATGCCCTCGATGTAGCGGCGGCCGGCCTCGTCCTCCACGTGGATGCCGTCGCCGCGGGTGATGAGCAGCGGCTCCACCTGGCCGTGGGTGGCGAGGTTGGTGTACGAATGCAGGTGGGCCGCGACGTCGGCGGCGGCATTGGGGGTGCGGGCGTTCATGGTCGGTCTCTTGTCAGTAGCCGCGTTGAAGGTCCACCGCCACTTCGGCGGCGCGGCCGGCGCGGATGCGTTCCAGGTTCAGGCGGGTCTGGCGAGCAATCACCGCTGGCTGGGTGCGGGTGGCGATGTGGGGCGTGACGAGGATGCGCGGGTCGCGCCAGAAGGCATGACCGGCCGGCAGCGGCTCCTGCACAAAGGCGTCGAGCGTGGCGGCGCCGAGATGGCCGGCGTCCAGCGCCGGGATCAGGTCGGCCTCCACCAGGTGGGCGCCACGGCCCACGTTGATCAGGTGCGCGCCGCGCGGCAGTTGCGCGAAGAGGTCGCGGTTCAGGATGCCGGTGGTCTCCTCGGTGAGCGGCAGCAGGCACACCAGCGTGTCGCAGCCAGAGAGGAACTCGACCTGCTGCGCCTGCCCGTGGAAGCCTTCCAGGCCTTTGGGCAGTTCGCGCGGGCTGCGGCTCCAGCCGCGCACGCTGTAGCCCAGCGCCATCAGCGCGCGGGCGCAGACCAGGCCCAGCGTGCCCAGGCCGGCGATGCCGACCCGGTGTTCGCGCGGCGGTTGGATGGGCGCCTCTTCCCAGCGGCCGGCGGCGGCGCTGGCCAGGTAGCGGCCCATGTGGCGCTGGCCGTGGATCACGGCCCAGGTCACGTAGGCGGCCATGCCCGATGCCATGTCGGTGTCGACGATGCGGCACACCGGAACGTCGGGCAGGGCGGGATCGGCCGTGAGGTGGTCGATGCCGGCGCCCACGGACTGGATCAGCGACAGCCGGGGCATCCGGGCCATCAGCCCCGCCGGCGGGCACCAGCAGACGGCGGCATCGATGGCGTCCAGCGGGCCCAGGTCGGCCATGGTGCGCAGGTCCGCGTCGGGGAATTCCGCGCGGAAGGCCGGCAGCAGGTAGCCGAAGTCGAGGTTGGCGCTGAGGAAGGCGAGGGTGGTCAACGCGACGTTTCCTTTTCGGCCGTGAGGCGCGGTACGGCCTCGATCAGCATGCGGGTGTAGGGATGCTGCGGATCGGTCAGCACCTGCGCGGCCGGGCCGTATTCGACGACGGCGCCGCGCTGCATGACGGCGATGTGGTCGCACATCTCGCCGGCCACGCGCAGGTCGTGGGTGATGAAGACCATCGCCAGCTTGAAGCGCTCGCGCACCTCGGCGAAGAGCTGCAGCACCTGCGCCTGCACCGACACGTCCAGCGCCGACACGGGCTCGTCGGCCACCAGCAGCTCGGGCTCCAGGGCCAGGGCGCGTGCGATGCCGATGCGCTGGCGCTGCCCGCCGCTGAATTCGTGTGGATAGCGCTCGGCCGCCTCGGGGCCCAGGCCCACCAGGCGCAGCAGTTCCAGCGCGCGGGCCATGGCCTCGGCCTTGGGCACGCCCTGGGCGATGGGCCCGGCGGCCAGCGTGGGGCCGATGCGGTGGCGCGGGTTGAGCGAGGCATACGGGTCCTGGAAGACCATCTGCACCTTGCCCTGGGTCTGCCGGCGCATGGCCGCGCCGGAGAGCAGGCTCTTGCCCTTGAACAGGATGCGCCCGCTGTCGAAGGGCTCCAGCCCCACGATGCAACGGCCGACGGTCGACTTGCCGGAGCCCGATTCGCCCACCAGCCCCAGCGTCTCGCCGCGCCGCAGCTGGAAGCCGATGCCCTTGGCCGCCTCCACGCGCCGGCCCTTGCTGAAGAAGCCGCCGCCGCTCACGTAGGTCTTGCGCAGGTCCTGCACCTGCAGCACGAAGTCTTCCTGCGTGGCCGCGCTCGGCTCGCGCAGGCGGCCCTGCGGGATGGCGGCGATCAGCTTGCGGGTGTAGTCGTGCTTCGGGTGCATCAGCACCTCGTGGGCCGGGCCGGATTCGACGGCCACGCCGGTCTGCATCACCACCACGTGGTCGGCGATCTCGGAGACCACGCCGAAGTCGTGCGTGATGAAGAGCAGGGCCGTGCCCTTGCGCTGCTGCAGCTCGCGCATCAGCGTGAGGATCTGTGCCTGCGTGGTCACGTCCAGTGCCGTGGTCGGCTCGTCGGCGATCAGCAGGTGCGGCTCCAGCAGCAGCGCGCAGGCGATCATCACCCGCTGGCGCTGGCCGCCCGAAAGCCGGAAGGGATAGCTGTCGGCCAGCAGTTCGGGATCGGGCAGGCCCACGTCGGCCAGCGCGGCGACGATGCGCCCGCGCTTCTCGGCCGCGGGCACCGTCATGTGCGAATCGAAGACCTCGGCCAGTTGGTCGCCGATGCGCATCACCGGGTTGAGCGCGGTCATCGGTTCCTGGAACACCATGCCGATGCGCCGGCCGCGCAGCTCGCGCATCTGGGCCTCGGTGAGCGTGAGCAGGTCGGTGCCCTCGAAGAGGATGCGGCCGGCCACCGGCGCCACGTGCGGCCGCGGCAGCAGGCCCATGATGGCATTGGCGATCATCGACTTGCCCGAGCCCGACTCGCCCACCACACACAGCGTGCGGCCGGGCAGCAGCTCGAAGCTGGCGCCCTGGACGGCCAGTGCGCGGTCGCCGCCGGCGGGCAGGCAGATGTCCAGGCCTTCGACGCGCAGCACCGGCGCTTCGGGTTCCATCTCGGGCAGCGGCTTGAGCAGGGCGTTCATCGGGTGCGGCCTCCCAGCCGGGTGTTGAGTCCGTCGTTCAGGCCTTCGCCCACCAGGTTCAGTGCCAGCACGGTCAGCACGATGGCCAGGCCCGGGAACACCGCCATCCACCAGGCCTGGCGCAGCACGGTGCGGGCGGTGCCCACCATGTAGCCCCAGCTCATCTGGTTGGGGTCGCCCAGGCCCATGAAGCTCAGGCTGCTCTCCAGCAGGATGGCCGAGGCGATCATCAGCGAGGCCATCACCACGATGGGCGAGGTGGCGTTGGGCAGGATCTGCGTGAGGATGATGCGCGGCGTGGACTGGCCGGCCAGCTGCGCCGCCGCCACGAAGTCGCGCTGGCGCAGCGTGAGGAATTCGCCGCGCACCAGCCGCGCCACCGGCGGCCAGGACACCAGTGCGATGGCCGTCACGATGGAGCCGACCGAGGGCTGGAAGATGGCCACCAGCACCAGGGCCAGCGCGAAGCTGGGCACGGCCTGGAACAGCTCGGTGAAGCGCATCAGCGCCGCGTCGATCCAGCCGCCGAAGTAGCCGGCGACCGCGCCCAGGCCCACGCCGATCAGCAGCGACACCACGGTGGAGACCACACCGATCAGCAGCGAGATGCGCGCGCCGCGCACCACGCCCGAGAAGATGTCGCGGCCCATGGTGTCGGTGCCCATCAGGAAACCGGCTTCCTGCCCGGGCCGCAGGAAGGGCGATTGCACCATGTCCCAGGGGTCGTTGGTGGCCAGCAGTGGGCCGAAGGCCACCATCAGCGCCAGCAGTGCCAGCACCACCAGGCCGAAGACCGCGCCCTTGTTGCGGCAGAAGCGCCGCCAGAAACCGGAGTTGTTCATTGCCGTGGGCTCCTCGTCGGCATCACAGCCGGATGCGCGGGTCGACCAGGGTGTAGACCAGGTCGGTGATCAGGTTGAACAGGATGGCCATGGCGGCCGTCACCAGGAAGCAGCCCAGCAGCAGGTTGTAGTCGCGCTGCAGCAGGGCGTCGAACATCAGGCGGCCGATGCCGGGCCAGGCGAAGACGGTCTCGGTGAGCACCGCGCCGCCGATCATGCTGCCGGCCTGGATGCCGGCCAGCGTGACCACCGGCAGCAGCGCATTGCGCAGGATGTGCGCCCGCTGGATGCGGCCGGGCTTCACGCCCTTGGCGCGGGCGGTCTTCACGAAGTCCATCTGCGCCACTTCGAGCATCGAGGCGCGCGTCATGCGGGCATACACGGCCATGAAGAACAGGGCCAGCGTCAGCGAAGGCAGCACCAGGTGCTGGGCGATGTCCCAGGCCAGCGCCAGGCCCGACAGGCCCGAACCCACGGTCATGAAGCCGAAGCCGGGCAGCCAGTTCATCTGCACCGTGAAGAGCAGCACCGCCATCATGGCCAGCCAATAGAGCGGCGTGGCATAGAACACCAGCGCCACCACCGTGATGGCACTGTCGAGCCAGGAGCCCGCCTTGCGCGCCGCCAGCGCGCCCAGCACCACGCCGAAGATCAGCGACAGCACGAAGGCACTGCCGGTGAGCAGCAGCGTGGCCGGCAGCCGGTCGGCGATGAGCTTGGCCACCGGCTGCTGCTGCCGGTAGGAAAAGCCCAGGTCCAGTCGCACCACGTGGCCCAGGTAGGCAGCCAGCTGCGTGCCGATGGGCTGGTCCAGGCCGAACTCGCGGCGCAACTGGTCGACGAACTGCGGGTCCGACGCGCCGGCCTCGCCGGCCATCACCGACACCGGGTCGCCCGGCGCCGCCCGCACCAGCATGAAGTTGACGGTGGCGATCAGCACCAGGGCGACGAGGCCCTGCGCCACCCGGGTGAGCATGAACTGCAGGCGTTTCATGGGTGCGTGCGCGGCGTGATCAGGCGATGGAGGCGCGGCCCAGGCTGTCGTTCAGGCCGATGCCGGAGCTCACGGGGTTCTTGACCTTGCTGCGGTAGAGCGTGGGGAAGTTGATCTCGTGCAGCCAGGCGACGGGCACTTCCTCGAGCAGCAGCTTCTGCACTTCGAGGTAGATGGCCTTGCGCTTCTCCGGGTCCGCGGCAACGGCGCCGGCGGCGAAGAGCTCGTCCACCTTGGGATTGGAATAGCCCTCGACGTTGTTGAAGGGCGAGCCCTTGGCGATGTTGCTGCTGGTGTAGTTGCGCGCCACGCCCAGGGCCGGGTCGCCATATTGGTAGACGTAGGTGAAGGCCAGGTCGTAGTCCCATTCGTTGAGGCGCTGGTTCCAGCCGGCCACGTCGGTGGGCGTCATCTCGATCTTGATGCCGGCCTGGCCCAGGTGCTGGCGCACCATCTCGGCCTGGCGCTGCCACGTTTCACCGTAGGGCAGGGGCAGCAGGCGCAGGGTCTCGCCCTTGTAGCCGGCTTCTTCCAGCAGCTTCTTGGCCTTGGCGATGTCGCGCGGGTACTTCGGCACGTCCTCGCTGTAGAACTTGATGTTGCTGTTGAAGGGGCCGGTGGCCGGTTTGGCATAGCCCTGCCACGCCACCTTGGCGATGGCGTCGCGGTCGATGGCGTGCATCACCGCCTGGCGGAACTTGACCTTGTCCATCGGCGCCTTGCGGTTGTTGATCCACAGCCAGGAATGGGGCGCGAAGAACTCCCAGCCCTTGGTCGTGACCTCCACGCCGGGCAGCTTGGCCAGGCGTGCCACGTCGAAGTACTCCACCGAGCCGCCAGGCGCGATGTCGATCTTGCCGGACTCGAAAGCCGCCGCGCGCGAGGCTGCATCAGGGATGACGTGGAAGTACACGTTCTCGACCTTCGGCACGCCCGGCTGGTGGTACTGGTCGTTGGCCACCAGCTGGATGTAGGAGCCCTTGACCCATTCCTTGAACTTGAGCGGGCCGGTGCCGATGGGCGTGGCGTTGGCCGGGTTGGTCAGGAAGTCGGTGCCGTCGTAGATGTGCTTCGGGATCATCGGCATGGTGCCGGTCTCGAAGATGCCCATGAAGGGGCCGAAGGGCTGCTTGAGCGTGAACTCCACCGTCAGCGGGTCCAGCGCCTTGATGGTCTCGATCTGCTGCAGGCTGGCGCGGAAGCGCGCATGCGTCTTGCGCAGGAACACGTCGGCCGAGAACACCACGTCGGCCGCGGTGAAGGGCTTGCCGTCGTGCCACTTCACGTTGGGCTTGAGCTTGAAGGTGTAGACCGTGCCTTCCTTGTTGGCCGTCCACGAGGTGGCCAGCAGCGGCTGCGGGTTGAGCTTCTCGTCGTAGCGCAGCAGGCCTTCGTAGATGTTGCCGGCGATCATCTGCGTGGGGCCGTTCTGCACGATGCCCAGCATCAGGCCGGGCGGCTCGGGCTGCACCAGCACGTTGATGGTGCCGCTCTTCTTTTCCTGCGCCAGCAGGTGCAGCGGCACGCCCGCGATGGAGACGCCCAGGCCGGTGGCGCCCAGTTGGATGAGTCGACGACGTTGCATGTCAGGCTTCCTTTCAGTCAGCGCGATGGCGTTCAAGAGGTGTGGGGGAATCAGTCGCGGAACGAGGCGGTCGGCGCCGGTTGCTCCAGGCGCTGGAGCAGGGCGCGCCATTCGCGCGCATCGGGATCGGCGGCGCCGGGCAGGCGGTTGCTGTCGCCGCTTTCGTACTGGCGGGCCGTCAGCTCGCAGACTTCTTCGGGCACCGGATGGATCGGCTGGCCGCTGGCCTGGATGGCCAGTTGCACGCGGCAGGCCCGCTCCAGGTTGTGCATCAGGATGAAGGCCTCGGCCACCGTGCGGCCCAGCGTGATGAGGCCATGGTTGCGCAGGATCAGCACCCGCGCCGTGGGGCCCAGGTCGGCGATCAGGCGCTCGCGCTCGCCGTGGTCCAGCGCGATGCCCTCGAAGTCGTGGTAGACGACCCGGTTGTGGAACTGCAGCGCCCACTGGTTGCAGGGCTGCAGCCCGCAGGCGAGCGACGAGACGGCCACGCCGGCCACCGTGTGGGTGTGCAGCACGCACATGGCGTCGTGCCGCGCCATGTGCACCGCGCTGTGGATCGTGAAGCCGGCCGGGTTCACGTCGTAGGGCGAGGGCTCCAGGATGCGGCCCTCGGTGTCGATCTTGACCAGGGACGAGGCCGTGATGTCGCGGAACAGCATGCCGAAGGGATTGATGAGGAACTCGCCCTCGGTGCCCGGCACCCGCGCGGAGATGTGCGTGTAGATGCTGTCCTCCATGCCGTAGTGCGCCACCAGCCGGTAGGCGGCGGCCAGGTCCTCGCGCACCTGGCGCTCGGCATCGGAATAGGTCTTGGGGGGCAGGTCCTGCATCAGCATGGCGGCGTTCCGTTCAATCTGTCATCTGTCGACAGATGACATTACGCATGATGCGTGCCAGATCGCAGATCCTTGATTTCCCTCGGTGCGGACACAAAAAGCCGGTTTTGGCCGGGACGGACTGAGTGGCGTGGTGCGCCGCCGCACCGCCAAGAAGCACGCGCACCAATGAAAAACGCCGCGCAATGCGCGGCGTTGTGAGGCGAGGCGGAGGCCGGTCGATCAGCCGCCGCGGCGCATCATGTCGAAGAACTCGACGTTGGTCTTGGTGGCCTTCATGCTCTTCAGGACCATCTCCATCGACTCGATCTCGTCCATGTTGTACATGAACTGGCGCAGGATGCGGGTCTTCTGCAGCACCTCGGGCGCCAGCAGCAGCTCTTCGCGGCGGGTGCCCGATCGGTTGAGCTGGATGGACGGGAACACGCGCTTCTCGTAGAGGCGGCGGTCCAGGTGGATCTCGCAGTTGCCGGTGCCCTTGAACTCTTCGAAGATCACTTCGTCCATGCGGCTGCCGGTGTCGACCAGCGCGGTGCCGATAATGGTCAGCGAGCCGCCTTCTTCCACGTTGCGGGCCGCGCCGAGGAAGCGCTTGGGCCGTTGCAGCGCGTTGGCGTCCACGCCGCCGGTCAGCACCTTGCCGGAGGAGGGCACCACGTTGTTGTAGGCGCGGGCCAGGCGGGTGATGGAGTCCAGCAGGATCACCACGTCCTTCTTGAGCTCGACCAGGCGCTTGGCGCGCTCGATCACCATCTCGGCCACGTGCACGTGGCGGGCGGCGGGCTCGTCGAAGGTGGAGGCGATCACCTCGGCCTTGACCGAGCGCTGCATCTCGGTCACTTCTTCCGGCCGCTCGTCGACCAGCAGCACCATCATGTGGATGTCGGGATAGTTGGCGGCGATGGCATGCGCGATGTGCTGCATCATCACCGTCTTGCCGCTCTTGGGCGGCGCCACCAGCAGCGCGCGCTGGCCCTTGCCGATGGGCGCGATGATGTCGATCACGCGGCCGGTGATGTTCTCTTCGCTTTTGAAGTTGTCGCGCTCCAGCTTCATCTGCTCCTTGGGGAACAGCGGCGTGAGGTTCTCGAACATCACCTTGTGCTTGTTCGCCTCGGGCGCGCCGTCGTTCACCTTGTCCAGCTTGGTCAGCGCGAAATAGCGCTCGCCGTCCTTGGGAATGCGCACCTCGCCCTCGATCATGTCGCCGGTGTGCAGGTTGAAGCGGCGCACCTGGCTGGGGCTGATGTAGATGTCGTCGGTGCTCGCCGTGAAGCTGGTGTCGGGGCTGCGCAGGAAGCCGAAACCGTCGGGCAGGATCTCCAGCACGCCGTCCGCGAACACCTGTTCGCCGGCCTTCGCCCGCTTCTTGATGATGGCGAACATCAGCTCCTGCTTGCGCATGCGGCCGACGTTCTCGATCTCGAGGGCTTCGGCCTGCTTCAGGAGTTCGGAGACGTGCAGTGCCTTGAGTTCGTTCAGGTGCATGGAATGGCCCCGCGGGCGGAGATGCTGGGTGACGGTGGGAGAGGAGGGGGGCTTGCTCGGGGGCGAGAGAGATGCCCCGGAAGCCTTGGACTCGAACCGTGCCCTTGTGTTGGGGCCGGCGAATGCTAGGAATTATGACAGGAAAAAACAAAGGCCGACGCGTGGGAGCGCCGGCCTTGCGAATTGGCGGACGATGTCGATCAGGCGAGCTGCTGGTCGATGAAGGCGGTGAGCTGCGCCTTGCTCATGGCGCCGACCTTGGTGGCGGCGAGCTGGCCGTTCTTGAACAGCATCAGCGTCGGGATGCCGCGGATGCCGAACTTGGCGGGGATCTCGCGGTTCTCGTCCACGTTCATCTTGGCGATCTGCAGCTTGCCGTCGTAGGTGCCCGAGACCTCGTCCAGGATGGGGGCGATCATCTTGCAGGGGCCGCACCATTCGGCCCAGTAGTCGACCAGCACCGGCTTGTCGGACTGCAGGACGTCGGCTTCGAAGGAGGAGTCGGAGATGTGCTTGATGAGTTCGCTGGCCATGATGTCTGCCTTGGCTACGTACGCCGTGAAGAGGGCCCGCCCGGAAGCGGGAAAGGTGCGGACGATTGTGACAGAAAGGCCTGTAGGGCGCGGTGGGCGGCCACTATGGCGGCCATAGCCTGAACAGGCATCCGCCGCGGTTTTGCGCCTGCCACCGCCCAGCCGCCCACAGGCGCCACGCGACAATGCGCCGGATGACTTTGCCTTCGACCCTGGCCGTGATCGGCGGCGGCCCGGCCGGACTGATGGCGGCCGAGCGGCTGGCCGCAGCCGGCCACACCGTCGACCTGTACGACGCCATGCCCTCCGTGGGCCGCAAGTTCCTGCTCGCCGGTCGCGGCGGCCTCAACCTGACGCATTCCGAACCCTTCGACGCCTTCGCCGGCCGCTACGGCGAGCGCCGCGCGCAAATCGAACCCATGCTGCGCCGCTTCGACGCCGACGCGCTGCGCGCCTGGGCCCAGGGGCTGGGCATAGACACCTTCGTCGGCACATCGGGCCGCGTCTTCCCGCGCGAGATGAAGGCCGCGCCGCTGCTGCGCGCCTGGCTGCACCGCCTGCGCGCGAGCGGCGTGCGGCTGCACATGCGCCACCGCTGGACCGGCTGGACCGACGACGGCCAACTGCGCTTCGAATCGCCGCAGGGCGAGGTGCGCGTGGCCGCCGCGGCCACCGTCCTGGCCTGCGGCGGCGCCAGCTGGCCGCGCCTAGGCTCGGACGGTGCCTGGGTGCCGCTGTTCAAGGCGCGGGGCTGCCACGTCGCGCCGCTGGTGCCCGCCAACTGCGGTTTCGACGTGGACTGGACGCCTTTCTTCGCCGAGCGCTTCGCCGGCCAGCCGCTCAAGTCGGTGGTGCTGGCGGTGCAGGACCGCGCCGGGCGGCATTTCCGGCGCAAGGGCGAATTCGTGGTGACGGCCACCGGCGTCGAAGGCAGCCTGGTGTATGCCGTGTCCGCCCTGCTGCGCGACGAGATCGCGGCCCGCGGCGAGGCCGTGCTGCACCTGGACCTGCTGCCCGACTGGACACCCGAGCGGGTGCTGGCGGCCGTCGCCCATCCACGCGGCAGTCGCTCGCTCGGCAGCCATCTGAAGAGCCGGCTGAACCTCGACGCCATCCGCTCCGCGTTGCTGCACGAGGTGCTGGACAAGGCCGCGCTGCAGGACCCCGCGCGCGTGGCCGCGGCCCTCAAGGCCCTGCCGTTGCGTCTGCTGCGTCCGCGGCCGATCGCCGAGGCCATCAGCACGGCCGGCGGCGTGCGCTTCGACAGCCTGGATGGGCACCTGATGCTGCGCGAGGCGCCCGGCGTGTTCTGCGCCGGCGAAATGCTGGACTGGGAGGCGCCCACCGGCGGTTACCTGCTCAACGCCAGCATGGCCAGCGGCCTCGTGGCGGCCGAGGGCGTCATCGGCTGGCTGCAGCAGCAGCGTTGAAGCGGCGCGCGCAAGGACGGCGCTTGCAGCTTCCATTGCGACGGCGCGCCGCCCTCAGGGCACGAAACCCGCGCCACCCCACACTGATCGAAAGGCCGCGAAGCAGGCCATGCCAGTGCGCCCGCGGAACGGGCTTTGCCCGGCCGCCGGGTGCGCCCCTTGAGGGGGATTGGACTTCCACACGCAGTGAGGAAGTCCAAACGGGGTGGTGCTAAATGAGGTGGTTGCGGATGGCATAGGCCGTCAGCGCCGCATCGTTGCTCAGGTGCAGCTTCTCGCGCACCCGCATGCGGTAGACGTTGACCGTCTTGGGGCTGAGCATAAATTCGCGCGCGATGTCCGCCAGCGTCTTGCCCGAGGCGATGCGCACCAGCGTTTCCAGCTCCCGGTTGGACAGCAGGTGGTGCGGCGAGGTCTCGGCATCGGGCCGCGCGATGGTGTCGGCCAGCAACTGCGTCGCCTCGGGGCTCAGGTACTTCTGGCCCTGGCCCACCATGCGCACGGCCGTCACCAGCAGGCGCGGGTCGGCCGCCTTCGACAGGAAGCCGTGCGCGCCCGCGCGCAGGCAGCGCACCGCGTACTGGCGCTCGGGCTCGCCGGAATGGATGAGCACGCGCACCGGCGACTCGGCTTCCACCAGGTCGGCCAGCACGTCCAGACCGCTGCGGCCGGGCAGGGACAACTCCAGCAGCAGGACGTCGCACTCCGTCGTGCGCAGCAGGCGCTTGAGTTCCTCGGCGCTGGCGGCCTCGGCGCTCAGGCGGACGTCCACCGCCTCGGCCAGGATCTCGCGGATGCCGCGGCGCACGACGCCGAAGGGGTCGCAGGTGATGACGTGGATCATGGTGGCGCTCCGGATGCAGCGCACGAAGGCAGGCACACCGGGCGCCGGCTGCAAGGAATCATGAGTTCGACTGGAGCGGCACCCCGCCGCCCTAACTGTTAATTATTGTAAGTCGATTGTTACGTTTGCGCTGCCGACGTTGTCGGGCGTCCGATGGCGCTGCAGCAGCCGGCGCCGCGCCTGCTCGATGTTGTGGCGCAGGGCGTAGAGCTCTTCCGCATAGGCCAGCGGCACGGTGACCTTGTTGGCCACGCGGTCGAGTTCGTCCAGCTCGTCCAGCAGGGTCTCGCGCGGCGTTTCGCCCGCGTCCATGCGCGCCTCGATGTCGCGCAGCCGCGCGTACCAGCGGAACACGCGCCGCCGCACGCGGAAGGTGTAGAGCGGCGGCACCACGCGCGACAGCGGCAGCAGCAGCACGATCAGGCCGCCGATGACCAGCCACATGCGCTCCAGCAGGTTGCTGGCCCAGAAGGGCAGCCAGCGCTGCCAGACCGGCGGCGTGCCGTTGATGGCCCGGTCGCCCTCGCTGATGACCGGCAGCTCGCTGGCGCGGGTGTTGGGAAACTCCCGCGCCCGGTTGAACCAGCCGGCGTGGCTGTGCAGCGTCTGCGCGGCCTGGGCGAAGAGCTGGCGCAGGGCCGGGTGCGTGTCCTCGCGGGTCAGCAGCGACGTGGTGGTGGCCACCAGCGCGACGTCGCGGGCCGGCACGTCCGCCGCCAGGTCCACGACGCCGCGCGGCAGCGTCACGACGGAGAGGAAGGGAAAGATCCGCGTGTACGCCTCGGCCTGGCCGAGGTCGAGCAGGGCGATGCCGGGCGTGCGAAGCAGTTGCTGGACACGCGGCGATTCGGACGCAGAGGCCAGCACGATGGCGTCCAGCCGGCCGGCGACGAGCCCCGCCGCGGCCTCCTCGGCCGGCTGGGCGACGATGCGCAGGCGCGAGACGTCGACGCGGTTGGCCGACAGCATCCGGCCGACCAGGTCGGGCACGCCGCTGCCCGGGCGGTCGGTGCCCACGCGCAGGCCGCGCAGGCCGGCCAGGGACGGCAGTTCGGCCGGTGCCGCGGAGCTGCGTTCGGGCTGGATCCGGCGCAGGGAGGCGGGCCGGTAGAAGACCCACAGCGGCTCGTAGAACAGCGCGCCCAGCGACTGGATGCCGGCCTCGGGGTCGGCCACCGGATCGGCCACGCCGCCGCGCACGAAGCCCAGGTCGGCCCGGCCTTCGCGCAGCAGCCGCAGGTTGTCGAGCGCGCCGTCGGTGGGGATCAGTTCCACCCGGATGCCGTTGGTCTGCAGGGCGGCCGCATAGCGCTCGCCGAAGGCCGCATAGGCGCTGCCCTGCGGGCCGGTCGCCAGGCGCACGGTGCGCGGCGGCTGCGGGTCCAGGTAGACGTAGGCCGCCACCAGCACGCCCACGGCGATCAGGGCGAGCGGGCCGGCCGACAGCAGCAGGTCGCGCAGGCCCAGCAGGGCCAGCATCAGGCTGTGGGAAAGGCGCTTCATGTCGGGCTGTCAGGCGGCGGCGCGGCGGCCGGGCCAGTCGCGGGCGGCCGGAATGGCCAGTTCGGCCGTCGTCACGGCGCGCGCGGCCAGCACGGCGCGCACCACCGCCTGCGCCGCCACTTCGGCGGCCATGACCGACAGCACCGTCATGCCCGGCGCTTCCTCGCCCAGCGGCACGCGGCCGGTGGCCAGGGTGAACAGCGTGTCGCCGTCGCTCATGGTGTGCACCGGGTTGATGGCGCGGGCCAGGCCATCGTGCGCCACGGTGGCCAGGCGCTGGGCCTGCACCTTGGTGAGCACGGCGTCGGTGGCGATCACGCCGATGGTGGTGTTGGTGCCGGCCAGCAGCGGCCTGGGCACGTCGCCGCGCAGCAGGCTGCGGCGCGTGTCGCGCAGGGCGGTGCCGTCGTCGGTGCGGGCGCCGGCGAGCAACTCGCCGGTGTCGGGATGCACCACGTCGCCCAGCGGGTTGCAGGCGATGAGCGCGCCGACGGTCACGCCACCCACCTTGACCGAGGCGGTGCCGATGCCGCCCTTCATGGCATGTGGCACGCCGAAGAGCTTGCCCACCAGCGCGCCCGCGCCGGCACCCACGTTGCCTTCGGCCGGCGCCGCGGTGCTCGCCGCGTCGCAGGCCGCATAGCCGCTGGCGGCATCGGGCCGGATGCGGGCATCGCCCATGGGCAGGTCGAACAGCACCGCGCCCGGCACGATGGGCAGGCGGCCGAAGCGCACGTCCAGGCCGACGCCGCGCTCTTCCAGCCAGCGCACCACGCCGTCGGCCGCCGCCAGGCCCCAGGCGCTGCCGCCGGCCAGCAGGATGGCGTGCACCTGCTGCACGAAATTGCCGGGGGCGAGCAGGTCGGTCTCCCGCGTTCCGGGCGCGGCGCCGCGAACGTCCACCCCGGCCACCGCGCCGTCGCGGGCGATGACGACGGTGCTGCCGGTGGGCCGGCGCGGGTCGGTGTGGTGGCCGACCTCGATGCCGGCGACGTCGGTGATGGCGCCCGAATAGGGCAGGGGGGCGGAGGGAGACAGGAGGGCGGCCGCGGACATAGGGCGCCGATTATGGGTCGGCACCCTCGCTTCGGCACCGCCGGCGGGCGCGTCGCGCGGCGCCACTACCATCCGCCGATGGCTTTGAACGAGAGCGGGGGCGCAGGGCGCCATGTGGCGGTGATCGGCGCGGGCGCCGTGGGCAGCGCGAGCGCCATCGAGGCGCTGCGCCGGGGCTGGCGGGTGACGATGGTGGAGCCGGGCGCGCCCGGCGGCGAGCAGGCGACGAGCTACGGCAATGCGGGCTGGTTCTCCTCGCATTCGGTGATCCCGCCGGCGCTGCCGGGCGCCTGGCGGAAGGTGCCGGGCTGGCTGGCCGATCCGCTGGGGCCGCTGGCCGTGCGCTGGCGCTATCTGCCGCGGGCGCTGCCCTGGCTGCTGCGCTACCTGGCCTCGGGCTGGACGGAGGCCCGCGTGCAGCGCACCGCCGATGCGCTGCGCCAGCTGCTGGCCGATTCGCCCGTGCTGCATGCCCGGCTGGCAGCCGAGGCCGGCGTGCCGCACCTGGTGGCGCAACGCGGCCTGCTGCACGTGTATCGCTCGCGCGCCGAGTTCGAATCGGAGGCCCTCGCCTGGCGCGTGCGCGCCCGCACCGGCGTGACTTGGGAGGAATGGGACGCCGCCCGCCTGGCGGCGCAGGAGCCCGACCTGGACCGCCGCTACACATTGGGCATCTTCGTGGCCGAGGCCGGCCACTGCGTCGATCCGGGCGCCTACGTGGCGGCCCTCGCACGCCATGCGCTGGCGCAGGGCGCGCGACGGCTGCAGGGGCGCGCCACGGGCCTGCGCATCGAAGGCGGCCGGCTGCACGCGGTTCGCACCGACCAGGGCGAGATCGCCTGCGACGCGGCCGTCGTCTCCGCCGGTGCGCGCTCGGCGGAGCTGGCCCGGGCGGCGGGCTCGCCGGTGCCGCTGGAGACCGAGCGCGGCTACCACGTCATGGTGACCGGCGGCCCGGCCGCCGGGCCACGCACGCCCATGATGGCGGCGGACGGCAAGCTCATCGTCAACGCCATGGTGCCGGGCCTGCGCGCCGCCGGGCAGGTGGAGATCGCCGGCCTGGCCGCAGCGCCCGACTGGCGACGCGCCGAGATCCTGCGCCGGCACCTGGTGTCGATGTTCCCGGCGCTGGCCGACGCGGCGCCCGAGGCGCTGGCCGTTCGCCAGTGGCTGGGTCATCGGCCCAGCCTGCCCGACGGGCTGCCCTGCATCGGCCGCGCCGCCGCCACGCCCGACGTGGTGCTGGCTTTCGGCCATGGCCATGTGGGCCTGGGCGGCTCGGCACGCACGGGCAAATGGGTGGCCGATCTGCTGGAAGAGGGCGCCCCGCCGGCCGGGCTGGCGCCGTTCGATCCGGCCCGCTTCGGCCGCTGAGGGGCGGCCAGGCGGCTATTCGCCCCGGCGCCTTGGCGCGCGGCAGGCCGATGTGCAGCAAGCCAGCCACGACGGTGTTGTCGGCGGCTCTCATTGCCGCCGCCAGCGGCTGCGAGCGCGTGGGGAAATGACAGCGGTGCCGTCCGACGCGGGGACAGGCGCCCGTCTTTCCACGGGCCGCGTCCACAAATCCTTGCACCTGTCGCTTGACGCCCGGCAGGCCGCTGGCGTAATCTCTGGTCATTCCATACATGAACATGCGTTTTACTAAAGAAACGCTTTGATCCAAGCGATGAACAACACGCCCGATCCCGACAGCCTGCGCAGCCTGATGGCCGAGATTCCGACCGGCATGCTGGCGGGGCGGCGCGTGCTGGTCACCGGCGGTGCGCGCGGCCTGGGCCTGGCCTTCGCCAAATGCATTGCCCAGGCCGGCGGGCGCGTGGTCATCGCCGACATCCTGGCCGAGCTGGCGCAGGCCGAGGCCGCCGCGCTGCGCGAGCAGGGCCGCGACGTCCACGCGCTCGCGCTGGACCTGACCGATCCGGCCTCCGTCACCGCCTGTGCCGACGAGGCCGTGCGCCTGCTGGGCGGCCTGGATGGCCTGGTCAACAACGGCGCCATCACCAATTCCGGCGGCCGCGACCCGCATGCGCTGGAGATCGAGATGTGGGACCGCGTCATGGACGTCAACGTCCGCGGCACCTGGCTCATGAGCCGCGCCTGCCACGCGGCGCTCGCCGCCAGCGGCCATGGCGCCATCGTCAACCTGGCC
>NZ_LDSL01000063.1 GCF_001476815.1 Pseudacidovorax intermedius
GGCGGCCCCGCCGCCCCGTCCGCCCCCTTGCACAGAACTCGGACTGACACCATGAGCTGGCTCGAAAAACTCCTCCCCCCCAAGATCGCGCCCACCGACCCCGGTGCCCGGCGCCAGATGCCCGAGGGCCTGTGGATCAAATGCCCGAGCTGCGAGACGGTGCTCTACAAGACCGACCTGGAGCAGAACCAGAACGTCTGCCCCAGCTGCAGCCACCACCACCGCATCGGCGCCCGCGCGCGCCTCGACGCCTTCCTCGATGCCGAGGGCCGCTACGAACTGGGCCAGGAAGTGCTGCCGGTCGACGCCCTGAAGTTCAAGGACAGCCGCAAGTACCCCGAGCGGCTGAAGGAAGCGCTGGAATCCACCGGCGAGACCGACGCCCTGGTGGTGATGGGCGGCTCGGTGCTCAACATCGGCGTGGTCGCCGCCTGCTTCGAATTCGAGTTCATGGGCGGCTCCATGGGCTCGGTGGTCGGCGAGCGCTTCGTGCGCGGCGTCGAGACCGCCATCGAGCAGAAGGTGCCCTTCATCTGCTTCACCGCCACCGGCGGCGCCCGCATGCAGGAAGGCCTGCTGTCGCTGATGCAGATGGCCAAGACCAATGCCGCCCTCACCCGGCTGGCCAAGAAGGGCCTGCCATACATCAGCGTGCTGACCGACCCGACCATGGGCGGCGTCTCGGCCGGCTTCGCCTTCGTGGGCGACGTGGTGATCGCCGAGCCCAAGGCGCTGATCGGCTTCGCCGGCCCGCGCGTGATCGAGTCCACCGTGCGGGTGAAGCTGCCGGCGGGTTTCCAGCGCGCCGAGTTCCTGCAGGAGAAGGGTGCCGTCGACTTCATCAGCGACCGGCGCGAGCTGCGCAAGACCATCGCCAGCGTGCTGGCGATGCTCACGCGCCAGCCGGCGGACGCGGTCGGCTGATGGCCGGCTGGCCGGCCGTGGCCGGCCATGTCCGCCGAATCGGTTCACATTTCGTTGCATCTCCACGACAAGCGCAATGAAATTGAGAAAAGTTCTCATTGACCGGGCAGAATAGGCGTTTTCCTACCGCCTGCCACAGCGCGCACCAAGCGCGCTTTTTTTCGGCCGTCGCCCGGCCTGCCCAACCATGAAGAGATTGCTTCCCGCCGCCGCCGTGCTGGCGCTGCCCGGCGCCGTGCTGTCCCAGACCACGCTGCAGACCGTCGACGTGCGTGCCGACCGCAGCAACGGTTTCGTCGCCAACACCGTCGAGGCAGGCACCTTCCGCGGCGGGCAACTGATGGACGTGCCGGCCACCGTCAACGTGGTCACCCGCGCCGTCATCGAGCTGCAGGGGGCCGACAGCGTCTACGACGTGCTGCGCAACACGGCCGGCGTCACGCGCCAGCAGAACGGCGGCGACACCTTCGACCAGCTGGTGATCCGCGGCATGGAGGTGCAGAACCGCACCAACTACCGGCTCAACGGCTCGCTGGCCATCCCCAACGTCTCCGAGATCCCGATGGAGAACAAGGAGCGGGTGGAAGTGCTCAAGGGCGCCTCGGCGCTTTATTACGGCTTCACCTCGCCGTCGGGCATCGTCAACCTGGTGACCAAGCGCGCCGGCCCCGTGCCCGTGACCACGGTGGGCACCACCTTCGACAACCACGGCGGAGCCCAGGGCCTGCTGGACGTGGGCCGCCAGTTCGGCGAGAACAACCAGTTCGGCCTGCGCATCAACGCCGCCGGCGGCAGCCTGGGTTCGGCCATCCAGGGCGTGGACGGCAACCGGCAGATGCAGTCGGCCGCCTTCGACTGGCGGGTCAATTCGCAGCTGACGCTCAAGGCCGACGTCGAGCACTACCAGAAGCGCATCGTCGAGCAGGCCGGCATCGGGCGGCCCGCCGCGGTCAACGGCGTCATCACGCTGCCCGCGCTGCCCGACCCGACCCGGCTGCTGGGCCCGACCTTCGCGCCCTTCAGCGCCGAGGTCACCAACACCCAGCTGCGCGCCGACTACTCGATCAACAGCGACTGGGCGCTGATGGTCGAAGCCGGCCGCTCGGACGCCGAGCGCGACCGCGGGCTTGCCACCTTCAGCAACTACAACGTCAACACCGGCCGCGGGCGCATCACCGGCAACGTGCAGCACCTGGAGCAGACCTCGCAGTTGCTGCGCACCGAGCTCTTCGGCACCTTCCAGACCGGCAGCGTGCAGCACGAGTTGACGCTGGGCGTGGCCCGCGCCGACAAGAGCCAGGCGCCGATCTACAGCCGCAACTACGGCAACGCCAACACGGTGCAGAACCTGTACAGCCCGGTGCCGATCGGCCCCCTGGCCCTCAGCGCCCGCACCGCGCTGCCGACGACCGGCTTCCAGGACAGCAGCGACCTGGGGCTGTACGCGCTGGACCGCATCATCTTCTCGCCGGAATGGCAACTGGTGGCCGGCGTGCGCCGCACCCAGTACCGCAGCACGCAGGGCGCCAGCACCACGCTGCCGGTGATCGGCTACGACGTGGACAAGACCACGCCCCTGCTGGCGCTGACCTACAAGTTCACGCCCGATCTGGCGGTCTACGGCTCCTACGCGCAGGGCGTGGAGGAAGGCGAACCCGCCCCGGCCGGCACCCGCAACCAGAACGAGCGCCTGGCCCCAGGGGTGAGCAAGCAGAAGGAAGTGGGCCTGCGCTGGATGGCGCCGACGGGCACGATGTTCTCAGCCGCCCTGTTCGACATCGACCGCCCGGGCTCGTACACCAACACCGCCAACACCTTCGTGGGCGACGGCCGGCAGGTCTACCGCGGCCTGGAGCTGTCGGCCCAGGGCCGGCTGACGACGCAGTTGAGCTGGCAGTCCTCGGCCCAGCTGCTGGATGCGAGCTTCCGCGACATCAATGCCCAGTACAACGGCAAGATGCCCGAAAACACGGCCCGCAAGACGGCCAGCCTGTTCCTGTCGTACGACATCGCCGCCGTGCCCGGCCTGTCCGTCAACGGCGGCGCCTACTACACCGGCCGCCGTCCGGTGGACGACTTGAACCAGGCCTTCATCGGCGGCTACACGCTGTTCGACGTGGGCGCGCGCTACACCACGCAGCTCTTCGGCCGGCGCACGCTGTTCCAGCTGAACGTGGACAACGCCGGCGACCGCCGCTACTGGTCGGCCGCCGGCACGCGGCTCGCGGTGGGCACGCCGCGAACGGTCAAGGCCACGATGAAGGTGGATCTGTGAGCCCGAACCGCACCCTGGCGGCGCGCTGAAATGACTCCACCCCGTTTGGACTTCCTCACTGCGTGTGGAAGTCCCATCCCCCTCGAGGGGCGCACCCGGCGGCCGGGCCAAGCCCGTTCCGCGGGTGCACCGGTATGGCCTGCTCCGCGGCCCTTCGATCAGAAGGGCGGCGCCGGTTTCATGCCCTTCGGGTGGCGCGACAGTGCTATGGATCACTGAGATGCGCTGGACTTGGCGACAGATCCTGTTCCAGCTGCACTGGCTGGCGGGCATCACGGCGGGCACGCTGCTGGCCGTGATCGGCGTCAGCGGGGCGCTGCTGGCGTACCGGGCGGAGATCACCGAAGCGCTCAATCCGGCGCTGTTCCATCGCGCGGTGCCGACGGCCGGCGCCGTGCCGCTCACGCCGGCCGGGCTGGCGGCGGCCCTGCGGGCGCGGGATCCGCAGGCGCAGGTGCAGACGATCACGCTGCGCGCCACGCCCGGCTGGCCCGTGCGCGTCGGCCTGGCGGCGGCCGCCGGCCAGCGCCGCGGCGTCCAGCACTGGCTGGACCCGTGGACCGCCGAGGTGCTGCCAGAACCGCGCGGCGACGAGGCCTTCGAGACCCTCGAGTCCCTGCACCGCTGGCTGCTGCTGCCGCGCGACATCGGCAAGCCGGTGACCGGCGTGCTGGCCGCGGCGCTGCTGCTGCTGGCCGTCTCGGGCCTGGTGCTGCGCTGGCCGCGCCGCACGCTGGACTGGCGCGCCTGGCTGCGCGTGGACTTCCGCTTGCGCGGCCGCGCCCTGCTGTGGAACCTGCATGCGGTGGCGGGCACCTTCGCGCTGTTGTGCTACCTGGTGTCGGGCCTGACCGGCGTGTACTGGGGCTTCGATGCCGTGCGCGCGGCGGTGGACGGCGCCGTCGGCGAAGGCCAGGCGGCGCGCATGCAGCGCAGCGGGGGCGCGCAGGCGGCGCGCGTCGCCGCAGCACCGGCCACAGCCCCCACGGCCGACACACCCGCCGCTTCGACGCCGCCGCCCGCAGCCCGCACCGCCGCTGACCTCGACGCGCTCTGGCAAGGCTTCCTGCGCGCTTCCAACGGTGACTGGCAGCTGGTCACCCTGCGCCTGCCGGCCCGTGCCAATCCGCGCGTCGAAGTCACCTACCTGCGCCGCGACGCCGAGCATGACCGGGCCCGCAACCGCCTCTACCTCGACGCCGCCACCGGCGCCGTGGCCGAGCACCGCCGCTATGCCGCGCTGAGCGCGCCGGCGCGGCTGGTCAACAGTATCTATCCGCTGCACATGGGCAGCTTCTGGGGCCCGGTGGGCCGGGTGGTGATGGTGCTGGCCAGCGCGGGGCTGCTGCTCTTCGCCGTCACCGGCTGGCTGCTGTACCTGCGCCGCCGGCGCGAGGCCGCGGCGGCTCGGCAGGCGCGACGGGCATCGCTCGCGGCCACGGGCGGCCACGCCGCGTCCGGCGCCAGCGGCCTGCTGATCGCCTTCGCCACCCAGACCGGCCACGCCGAGCGGCTGGCCTGGCAAACCGCCGCCGCCCTGGGCGCCGCCGGCGTGCCGGCCACCGTCCAGCCGCTGCACGCACTGGCGCCGGCCGAACTCTCACTGCATCCGCGCGTGCTGATCGTCGCCAGCAGCTACGGCGACGGCGAGCCGCCCGACACGGCCCGCGCCTTCGCGCGCCGTGTGGCGGCGATGACCACGCCGCTGCAGCCGGCGCCGGCCTTCGGCCTGCTGGCCCTGGGCAACCGGCAGTACGGCACCTTCTGCGGCTTCGGCCATGCGCTGGACGTGCATCTGCGACGCCTGGGCGCGCGCCCGCTGTTCCCGCCGGTCGAGATGGACGAGGCCGATCCGGCGGCACTGGCGCAGTGGCGCGCCCACGTGGGCGCCGCCTTCGGCGTGGCGCTGGACGACACGGCCGCCGTTCCCGCGCTGGCCGAAGCCGACTGGCTGCCTTCCGAATTGCTGCAACGCGCCCACCTCAATCCCGGCAGCGCCGGCTCGCCACTGTTCGCCCTGCAACTCGCGTTGCCCGCCGGCTCCGACTGGCACGCCGGCGCGCTGGTGGAAATCGAAGCCCCGGTGGCCGGCGAGCCGCCGCGCCGCTATTCCGCCGCCTCGGTGCCGGCCGACGGCGAACTGCTGCTGCTGGTGCGCCAGCGCGTGCTGGACGACGGCGGCCTGGGCCTCATGTCCAGCTGGCTCACGGTGCAGACCCTGCCCGGCGCGCCGCTGCGCCTGAGGCTGGTCGACAACCCGGGCTTCCGGCTGATCGACGACGACCGCCCCTGCGTCTTCATCGGCAACGGCTCGGGCTTCGCCGGCCTGCGCGGCCACCTGCGCGAGCGGGTGCGGCGCGGCCATGGGCGCAATTGGCTGGTCTTCGGCGAACGGCATCCCGACCACGACGCCTTCTTCGCCGACGAGGTGCAGGACTGGCAGGCCCGTGGCCTGCTGGCACGGGTGGACCTGGCCTGGTCGCGCCTGCCGCCCGCCGGCCGCCATGTGCAGGACGCCCTGCGCGACGCGGGCGACGAGTTGCGCCGCTGGGTGGACGATGGCGCGGTGGTCTACGTCTGCGGCAGCCTGGCCGGCATGGCCCGGGGCGTGGATGCCGCCCTGCGCGAGCTGCTGGGCGGCGCGGCGGTCGAGGCCCTGCTCATGGAAGGCCGGCTGCGGCGCGACGTGTATTGAGCCGGTGGGCCTGCCGGGCGTAGGCCTGCTGCCTGGGGCCGTGCGGGCAAACCGCCCTGGCGGCAGAGGCGATCACCGTCGCCCCCTGCTGCGCATGGCGCACCAGTGCGCCACCGCGACCAGCGCTTCGCGGGCGATCGGCGTGTCGAACCGGGTGAAACCGTGCGGCATCGCCTCGTGCACGTGGAGTTCGACATCCGTGCCGGCGTCCGCCGCCTTGCGTGCAAGAAACTCCGCATCGCTCAGCATCGTTTCGTGACTTCCTGCGCTGATCAGCACGGGGCAGCAGCCGACGAAGTCATGCCTCACTGGTGACGCCCGCGGCAACGACGCGCTCGCCCCCGCCAGATACATATCCACGAGTCGCCGTCCCGTATCGAGGTCCGCGACGTCCCGCCGCGCGTTGTAGTGCCACGAAGCACCGGACAGCGACAAGTCGACCATGGGGGACACTGCACCGATCCCTGCCGGTTGCCGGTCCAACGCGCCGAGTTCAGCCAAATGCACCGCCAGACCGAGTGCGAGGCATCCGCCGGAGGACTCCCCCACCACGGTGAGCGCGCCTGGCGGCCAGCCTTCGCTCTCCAGCAAGTGCGCATGGACCGCCACCACATCGTCCATGGCGGCAGGAAAGGGATGCTCCGGCGCCTGGCGGTAGCCGATGGCCAGCACGGGCGTCCCGGCGGCTTGGGCGATCAGTGCTGCGTTGGCGCGCTGCAGTGCGAGGTGCCCGCGCACGAAACCACCCCCATGCAGGTACACGATGAGGCGCGACATGTCGGCACCTTCGGCGATGAGCCATTCGCAGGGCACGCCGGCGATCGTGGCGGACGTCACGCTGACCCCGGCGGGCACCTGCCGCACCATGCTGCTGGTGGCGATGGCCAGCGCGCTGCGGCGCATGGCCTCCAGGTTGCTGCGCTCGTGGTAGTTCTGCTGGTAAGCCTCATCGGCCAGCGCGGCGGCGACGAAGCGGCGGTCGGCTTCGTCGCCGGCGAAATAGCGAATGTGCATGGCGTCAATCCAGCTGGATGTGCAGCGTCTCGACAAGGCGCTGGGTACTCGCACGGCGCTGCGCAAGCAGCGCTTGCAGCGCCTCTCCCGCGGTGAAGTCGGGCGCCAGGGCCTGGGGCGCCAGGAAGCGCTGGGCGAACGGCTCGGAACGCAGCACGTCGTTCACGTCGGTGCCCAGGCGGGCGAGCACCGGAGCCGGCGTGCCGCGCGGAACGAGCAGGGCGATGAGCGTGCGGTAATCGACCTTCGGATAGCCCTGTTCCGCGAAAGTCGGCACTTCCGGCGCCAGGCGGGCCCGGCTGGTACCGGTGACGGCCAGGAGCTTGAGACTTCCTGTCCTGACGAAGGGCATGGCGCTGTTCACCCCTAGGAAAGCCGCGTCCAGTGAGCCGCCAAGCAGGTCCTGCTGCAACTGACTCAGCGTCTTGTAGGGAACGTGCAGCATCGTGAACCCGGCTTCATGGGCAAAGCCTTCCATGGCCAGTTGCAGCGGCGACCCTATGCCCGACGAGGCATAGGAATGCCGGCGCCCCTCTTTCTTCATCAGGGCCACGAACTGGGGAAGGGTGTCGACGCCCAGATCTCTGCGCACCACCAAAGCGAACGGCACCTCGAAGAGGGCCTGCACTGGCACCAAGTCGCGCTGCGCATCGACCAGTGGCTTCCTGAACACCAGGGCGTTGTTGACCATCGCCGCCTCGCTGGCAATCAGCAACGTCTGTCCATCGTGCGGGGCGCGCATCACCGTGTCGGCCGCCAGCATCTCGCTGGCGCCCGGCTTTCCTTCGACGATTACGGGCTGATGCCAGCGCTGCGACAGCAGGTCGGCCAGCGTCCGCGCCCCCGCATCCACCAACCCACCCGGCAGGCCGTGGACCAGGCGCACCGGCCCGCCCGGATAGCCCTGGGCGCCCACGCCGGTGGCGACACAGACCACCCACAGGGCCAAAGCCCTCATCAGCCAAGACGTACGCATGTCGATGTCTCCTCAGAAGGCGTGGCGCACGCCGAATTCAAGGCCGCGGGAGGGCTGTCCTGCGACGACGCTGGTGCCAATGGCCACCACCGAGGCGGAAGCCGCGCGGTTGCGCAGCCACGACGCCGTGGTGTAGAGCGCCGTGCGCCTGGACAGGTTGTGCACATAGCCCAGGGCGAACTGGCGCGCATCGTTGCCGTCGGTGCCTGCACCGCGGGCGTCCTTGACGGCCAGGGACAGACGGATCTCGCCCGCGCCGACAACATAGCTCGCGCCCACCAGGCGCAGCCACTCGCGCCTGCCCGCGAAGGCCGTCGATATGCCGAACGCCGACAGCTTCAGCGCCTCGATACGGTAGGTCGCGCCGACGGTGCCGATGCGATAGCGCCCACCCGGCACATGGGTGCTGCCCCAGGACGCGGAAGCATCGAGCGGCCCCTTTGCATAGCCGACGCGCGCACCGCGGTAGTCACTGGCAGGAACGCCCTCGGAAGGCGCCACCATGACCTGGCCGTTGAAGCCCCCCCAACCGGGGGGAGACAGCCACTGCACCGCGTTGTCGGCCCGCACGGTGGTCATGGCCCCGCTGCCGTTGCTCAACGCCGGGCCGGCCAAGACATTGAAAGCAGCCCCAACGCCCGAGGTGAAGAAGGGGTCGTAGAGCACGTAGCCCTGGAAGGTGGGCGTGTAATCGCGCCCCAGCCGGAGCTCACCCCAAGTGTTGTCGCCGAGGCTGACGGTGGACCGGCGGTTGAAGAACTTGCCGGGGCTTGCAGGTTGGCCGGTCGACGGGTCGAATCCGGCCTCCAGCCAAAAGCCCGACCACAGGCCGCCCCCCAGGTCCTCGGTGCCGCGCAGGCCGAATCGACTTGGCGTGTTGCCGTCCGCGCTCAGTGTGGTCTGCCTTGCGCCGCCGTTGTCGGTGCGCCGAATGCCCACATCGGAAACACCGAACAGGGTGAGGCGGCTGTCGGACTGGGCAAGGACCGGGCCGCTGGATGCCGGCAGGACGGCGGCCACCAACCACAAGGCTCTTGATCTGCGCATGATTCGTCTCCGTTGTTGAGCGCTCTGCGGCGCAGACGAATGGTCGGCAACTCCTGTGGAGGCAGCTATACATAATGGGACATCGGCTAAACAGATCGAGACATATGGGCCATCCCATGGTTCGCAGTTCAATCCTGGCGGATTTCCCGGCCTGCGCGGCACGGCATGGAATCGCTCCGCTCGAACTGCTGAAGGCTGCCGGATTGCCGGCGCGCTGCCTCACGCAACCGGAACTGCTCGTGCGCGCCGGCAGGGTTCACCGCCTGCTGGAGCTGGCCGCCGCGCGCAGTGCTGCGCCGGATTTCGGCCTGCAGATGTCCAGGTCACGACGCCTCGTCGGCCTCGGGCTGGTAGGCGCCTTGATGCGGGACGAGCCCACGGTACGGGAAGCGCTGCGCCGCTTCATCGCCACCGCGCACCTCAACAGTTCCGCAATCTGGCTGCAGTTGCGCGAGGAGGCCGGGTGGGCGCTGTTGCAACTGCATCTGGACAGCGACGGTCAGCCCGTCATCCGACAAGCCACCGAGTTGGCCCTGGGCGGGCTGGTCTCGGTACTGCGCCAACTGCTGCCCGCAACGTGGCACCCGCAGGAGGTTCACTTCGCACACGGACCGGCGCAACCCGCCGCGCAGGCGGCGCGCTTCTTCGGCTGCAGCGTGCGCTTCGATGCGGAGGTCGACGCGATCCTCCTGCGCAGTCAGGACCTCGACCATCGGGTGCCCCTGGCCGACGGCGGTCTGACGCGCTACGCAGGTCTGGCCGCGCTGGCATCACTGGCCAGACAGGAAGCTGTCACGGTCAACCGTGTCAAACAGCGCATCCTTCTGCAGATGATGGACGGGCCATGCTCGGCCACCGATGTGGCTGCCTCGCTGGGCGTGGACCGGCGCACCCTGCACCGGCGGCTCGCCCGGGAAGATTCGAGTTTCCTTGCCGTCTACGACACGGTGCGCCTGGAACTCGCCAAGCGTCATCTGCGTGCAGGCTGGCTGTCGATGGCGCAGGTCGCGCAGACACTCAACATCGATTCCCCAAGTGCCTTTTCACGTTGGTTCAAAAGGCACACCGGCGAAACGCCAAGCCGCTGGCGCGACCAACACCGTGCCGCGCCGGGTACACGCTGAACTTCTGCCTGGAACGGCAGAGCCGGGGCTCAGCGCCCGATGCCGTAGATGCCCAACAGCACGTTGCCCAGCACCATCCCCACGATCTGCAGCAGCACGATGCCCACCAGCGGGGACAGGTCCACGCCGCCGATCAGGGGCACCACGCGGCGGATGGGCCGCACCAGCGGCTCGGCCAGGCGCTGAACCAGGTCGTGCAGCACCGGCGACGCGCCCGGCACCCACGACAGCACCGCATAGACGATCAGCAGCGCCGTCAGCCCCGACACCGCCAGCTGCATCAGCCCGAACAGCGACAGCAACGGCAGCGCCACCGGCCGCACGCCGCCGGCCAGCAGCATCAGCAGCAGGTACTTCAGCATGATGATCAGCCAGGCCGCCACCAGGCTCGCGATGTCCCAGCGGCCCGCCGGCGGGATGATGCGGCGCAGCGGCAGCACGATCCAGTCCGTCAGCGCGAAGACGAAGCGCCCCAGCGGGTTGCCGAAGGGCACGCGGTGCATCTGCATGTACAGGCGCAGCAGGCAGGCGCCGCCCAGCAGGCCGGCGATGACGTCCAGCAGGAACGAAGGGATCTGGTAGAGCATCGTCTGGAAAGGGAAAGCGGCCGCCGGGGCCAGGAAGGGAGTGCGATGATAGCCACGCACTTCTGCGCCCATCATGTCCGAAGCCAACGCTTTCCTGCCGCTTTTCCCCCTCGGAACCGTGCTCTTTCCCGGCGGGCTGCTGCCGCTGCGCGTCTTCGAGCTGCGCTACCTGCAGATGATCGGCGACTGCCACAAGGCCGGCACGCCCTTCGGCGTGGTCGGGCTGATGCGCGGCGCCGAGGTGCGCGCCGCCGGGGCGGCGCCCGAGGTGTTCGCGGACATGGGCACGCTGGCCACCATCCGCCAGCTGGAGTCGCCGCAGTCCGGCCTGCTGGTCATCGAATGCCTGGGCACCGAGCGCTTCCGCGTGCTGGAGCGCCGGCAGCAGCCCAATGGCCTGTGGACGGCCCGCACCGAGGTGCTGCCGCCCGAGGCGCGCGTGCCCGTGCCCGAGGACCTGCGCAGCGTGGCCGATGCGCTGCGCCAGTTCGCCGACACCCTGCGCCAGCGCGGCGGGCCACTGCCGATGGCCGAGCCGCCCGACTACGACGACTGCGCCTGGGTGGCCAACCGCTGGTGCGAACTGCTGCCCCTGCCCTCGGACATGCGCCAGCGCATGCTGGCGCTGGACAGCCCGCTGGTGCGCCTGGAACTGGTGGGCGACCTGCTGGCGCAGACGCGCATCTCGGGCCAGCGCTGAGAAGGTGCGAACGGCGCCGGCCACCACGCCCGGCACCCAGGCAGCGCCCCACGACGCCGACCGCTAAAATCGCCGGCCGCGCCGCACCGGGCCCCTGTCCGGCGACCCTGGCGCCCCTTCCCCTGACAGCCGCCCTCCTGCCGGTCACCCCCGCGCCCGGCGGCGGCCTCCAACTGCACGACGTCCTCCATGTCCGACCTCACCACGCCGGCTGCTGCCGCCCCTTCCGTTGACGACAACCAGCTGATCGCCGAACGCCGCGAGAAACTGAAGGCGCTGCGGGCCGGCCAGGCCGAGGGCCGCGGCGTGGCCTTCCCCAACGACTTCAAGCCCGCCGACCGCGCCGACGCCCTGCTCGCCGCCCACGGCGAGACGCCGGCCGAAGCGCTCGAAGCCACGCCGGTGGCCGCCAGCGTCGGCGGCCGCATGATGCTCAAGCGCGTCATGGGCAAGGCCAGCTTCGCCACCCTGCAGGACGCCACCGGCCGCATCCAGCTCTACGTCACGCGCGACGCGCTCGGCGAAGAGGTCTATGCGGACTTCAAGAAGTGGGACCTGGGCGACATCGTCGGCGCCGAGGGCACGCTGATGAAGACCAAGACCGGCGAGCTGTCGGTCAAGGTCAGCCGCCTGCGCCTGCTCACCAAGAGCCTGCGGCCGTTGCCCGACAAGTTCCACGGCATGGCCGACCAGGAACAGAAGTACCGCCAGCGCTACGTGGACCTGATCACCGACGAGGCCGCCCGTGCCCGCTTCGCCGCCCGCAGCAAGGCCGTGAGCGGCATCCGCGAGTTCATGGTCAGTCACGGCTTCCTGGAGGTGGAGACGCCCATGCTCCACCCCATTCCCGGCGGCGCCAACGCCAAGCCCTTCGTCACGCACCACAACGCGCTGGACCAGCAGATGTTCCTGCGCATCGCGCCCGAGCTCTACCTCAAGCGCCTGATCGTGGGCGGCTTCGAGCGCGTGTTCGAGATCAACCGCAGCTACCGCAACGAAGGCATCAGCGTCCGGCACAACCCGGAATTCACGATGATGGAGTTCTACGCGGCCTACTGGAACTACCGCGACCTGATGGACTTCACCGAGACGCTGATCCGCACCATCGCCGAAAAGGCCGTGGGCAGCCAGCAGCTGAGCTACCAGGGCAAGCCGGTGGACCTGGCCGCGCCCTTCGAGCGCCTGACCATCCGCGAAGCCATCGTGAAGCACACCGAGGCCGGCGACCACGTGGACGACCGCGACTGGCTGATCGCCGCGCTGCGCAAGCTGGGCATGAGCGAGGACAAGGACCGCCTGAGCGGCCGCACCCTGGCCAGCCTGCAGGTGCTGTACTTCGAGGAAGTGGTCGAAGAAAAGCTCTGGCAGCCGACCTTCATCATGGAGCACCCGACCGAGATCTCGCCGCTGGCCCGCGCCAACGACGAGCGGCCGGAAGTGACCGAGCGCTTCGAGCTCTACATCACCGGCCGCGAATTCGGCAACGGCTTCTCCGAGCTGAACGACGCCGAGGACCAGGCCGCCCGCTTCAACGCCCAGGTGGCCGCCAAGGACAGCGGCGACGACGAGGCCATGTACTTCGACCACGACTTCGTGCGCGCGCTGGAGTACGGCATGCCCCCCACCGGCGGCTGCGGCATCGGCATCGACCGGCTGATGATGCTGCTGACCGACTCGCCCAGCATCCGCGACGTGATCCTGTTCCCGGCGCTGCGGCGCGAGGGCTGAACGCGCTGCCCGGCCCTTTCGCGCCCTGCTTCAGGCGTGCGCCGGGAGCAGCGCGCGCGCGTGGCCGTAGGCCGCATCGGCCATCAGCGCCGCCCAGTCCAGGGCCTCACCGCGCGGCAGCAGAGCGCGGCGTCGGCGCTCGCGCTCGGCCGACGGCGGCAGTTCGCCACGGGCGCGGGCGGCATCCATCGCGCCCAGGAACTCGTCGAGCACGGCACCGCCGTTCAGGCTCTGGTTGCACAGCAGCGCCAGGTCGCAGCCCGCCTGCAAGGCCTGCAGGGCGGCCTGGGCCGGCGTCAGCAGCCGGCCTTCGAGGTGGCGGGCGCCTTCCATGCTGAGGTCGTCGCTGATGACGGCGCCGGTGAAGCCCAGGCGGCCGCGCAGCACCTCCTGCAGCCATCGGCGCGAGAAACCGGCCGGCCGTGCATCGACCGCGGGATAGACCACGTGCGCGGGCATCACGGCCGCCAGGCTGGCGCTGAGCCAGGCGTAGGGCGCGGCATCGTCGGCCAGGATCTCTTCCAGCCCGCGGGGGTCGACCGGCACGGCCACATGCGAGTCGGCCGCCGCGAAGCCGTGGCCGGGGAAATGCTTGCCGCAGTGGGCCATGCCGGCATCGCGCAGGCCGTGCATCACCGCGCGCGCGAGCGCCGCGACGACGGCCGGGTCGCGGTGGAAGCTGCGGTTGCCGATGACGGCGCTGCGCGAGGCGGGCGCATCCCCTGCCCCCGCGTCGGCATGGTACAGGTCCAGCACGGGCGCGAAGGAAAAGCCGATGCCGCAGGCCCGCAACTCGGCCGCGAGCACCTGGCCGAGGGCCGCTGCCGCGTTCATGGCACGCGGCGGGCCGTCCGCCGCCGACTGCCACAGCGCGCCCAGCGTGCGCATGGACGGCAGGTGCGTGAAGCCGTCCGTGCGGAAGCGCTGCACGCGGCCGCCTTCGTGGTCCACGGCGATCAGCAGGTCGGGCCGCAGCGACCGGATCTCGGCCGACAGCGCCGTGATCTGTGCCCGGCTCTCGAAGTTGCGGCTGAAGTAGATGCAGCCACCCACGAGCGGATGCTGCAGGCGGCGCCGGTCGTCGGCCGTGAGGGCGGTGCCGGCGACGTCGATGATGAGTGGGGAATCGGTCATGGGGCCTGCTTCTCGACCACCACGAAGCTCGCCGCATAGTAGGCCTCATCGGTGACGGTCACGTGGGCGCTCAGGCCCTGGGCCTCGAACCAGCCCTTGAGCGGCTCGTGCAGCGCGATGTAGGGCTTGCCGCTGGCGTCGTTGAGCACTTCGCACAGCTTCCAGCTCATGGGCATGCGCATGCCCAGGCCGATGGCCTTGCTGAAGGCCTCCTTGGCCGAGAAGCGGGTGGCCAGGTAGCGCATGCCGCGGGCCGGCCAGCGGCTGGCGCGCTGGCGCCAGACGGCGAGTTCGGCATCGCCCAGCACGCGCTCGGCGAAGCGGTCGCCCTGGCGGCCGACGGTGGCCTCGATGCGGCGGATGTCGCAGAGGTCGGTGCCGATGCCGTGGATCACGACGCGGCCGCCTCAATGCAGGCCAGGTAGGCGCGCGTGGCGGCCGCATAGCCGGCCTCCAGCGCATCGGCGACGAAGGCATGGCCGATGGAGACCTCCTTGACCTGCGGCACGGCGCGCAGGAAGTCGGTGAGGTTCTCCTGGCTCAGGTCGTGGCCGGCGTTCACTTCCAGGCCGACGGCCTGCGCGGCCTGCGCGGCGGCGGCGTAGCGGGCCAGCACGGCATCGGCGTCAGGCCGGCCGCGCGAGGCGGCATAGCCTTCGGTGTAGAGCTCGACCCGGTCGGCGCCGACGGCGCGGGCGGCGGCCATCATCTCGGGTGCCGGGTCCATGAACAGGCTGACGCGCACACCCAGCGCCTTGGCTTCGGCGATCAGCGGGCGCAGGCGCTCGGCGTCCTGCGGAAAAGTCCAGCCGTGGTCGCTGGTGAACTGGTCTTCGCTGTCGGGCACGAAGGTGGCCTGGTGCGGGCGCAGTTCGCGCACGAAGTCCATCAGGTTGTGGAAGGGGTTGCCTTCGATGTTGAACTCCACGCCCGGCCAGTCCTGCTTCAGCAGCGCATGCAGTTCGTGCACGTCGCCCGTGCGGATGTGGCGGGCATCGGGCCGCGGATGCACGGTGATGCCGTGCGCGCCTGCCTGCAGGCACAGCGTGGCGGCGCGCACGACGCTGGGGATGCCCAGGTGGCGGGTGTTGCGCAGCAGCGCGACCTTGTTGACGTTGACGGACAGTGCCGTGCGGGAGGAAGTGGCGGTGTTCACGGATGGGCCTTCGGCTTGGCCTGGGAAGCTGGAGCGCCGGCCACGGGCCGGGCGCGCTTCACAGATCCTGCAGGTCGCGCATCATCTGCCGGGTGCGCAGCTGGGCGACGCCGCAATGGTAGTGGAGCAACTGGCGCAGCTGGCTGCGCAGCGCGCCGCTGGTACCGGCCGACAGCTCGGCCACGGCGCGCAGCGTGCGGGTGAAGGGGGCCGGGTCGGCCAGCGCCCGCTGCAGCGACTGCCAGCCTTCGGCGGCGAGGGCCGCGGGCTCGTCGTCGCCGGCCTCGCGCAGGCCGGCTTCGGGCAGCAGCAGGTAGCGCGCGCCGGGCACCAGCGGCGCCAGCGTGAGGGTCTGGGCGTCCAGGTCGGGCAGGAAGCCGATCTCGCGCAACAGCAGCAGCTCGAAGGCCCGCAGGGCCGAGGCCTGCACGGCCTGCTGCGAGGCCGGATCGTGCGGCGTGCCCAGCACCTGCACCACGGCGGCGTAGGCATCGAACAGGGCCGGATGCGCATCCTCGCGCGCCAGCAGGCGCAGCAGCAGCTCGTTGAGGTAATAGCCCGACATCAGCGCGTCGCCGGTGGGCATGACGTGCCCGCCCATCCATTCGGCCGACTTGAGCGTGCGCACCTCGGCGTCGCCGCCGAAGGCCAGCTGCAGCGGCTGCAGCGGCAGCAGCACCGGCCGGAAGTTGGAGCTCGGCCGCTTCGCCCCCTTGGCCACCAGCGCGATGCGCCCGTGGTGGCGGGTGAACACCTCCAGGATCAGGCTGGACTCGCTCCAGTCGTAGCGGTGCAGCACGAAGGCGGGTTCATGCGCGACCCGGCGCGCCGCCCCGGCCACTCAGCTCCCCAAGCCCGGACAGATGGCCGCGGAGCAGGCCATGCGTGAGCGCCCGCGGAACCGGCTTCGCCGGGCCGCCAGGCGCGTCCCCTCGAGGGGGGAGGCGGCTACACGAAGTGAGCAAGCAACGGGGGGGAGCATCATTCGTAGCCGAAGCTTTTCACACGGGCTTCGTCGTCGGCCCAGCCGGAGCGCACCTTGACCCACAGCTCGATGAACACCTTGGCGTCCATCAGCTTCTCCAGCTCCTGGCGCGTCTCCATGCCGATGCGCTTGATGCGCTCACCCTTGTCGCCGATCACCATGGCCTTGTGGCCGTCGCGCTCGACCACGATGGTGGCGGCGATCTTGACCAGGCGCTTGTGGCCCTTCTTCTGCGGCGGCTCTTCCTCGAACTTGTCCACGACCACCGTGGAGGTGTAGGGCAGCTCGTCGCCGGTCAGGCGGAACAGCTTCTCGCGCACCGTCTCGCCGGCCAGGAATTTCTCGCTGCGGTCGGTCAGCTCTTCGGCGTCGTACCACCAGTTCTGCTCGGGCAGGTACTTGGCGCAGATGGCGAACAGGCGCTCGATGTCCTTGGCGTTCTTGGCCGACATCGGCACGAACTCGGCGAAGCGGTCCTGCGCCTCGCCGCCGTGCTCGCGCTGCATCTGCTGCAGCCAGGGCGCCAGGTCGGCGCGGCGCAGCACGGTGTCGAGCTTGTTGGCGATCAGCAGCACCGGGATGTTGCGGTCCAGCAGGCCCAGCACCTTGGCATCCGCGGACGAGAAGCGGCCGGCCTCGACGACGAAGAGGATCAGGTCCACGTCGGCCACCGCGCCCAGCACCGTCTTGTTGAGCGAACGGTTGAGCGCATTGGCATGGCGCGTCTGGAAGCCCGGCGTGTCGACAAAGACGAACTGCGTGCCGCCCGGGCCCTCGGCATCGGCCACCGTGCGGATGCCGGTGATGCGGTGGCGCGTGGTCTGCGCCTTGCGCGAGGTGATGCTGATCTTCTGGCCCACCAGGGCGTTCATCAGCGTGGACTTGCCCACGTTGGGCCCGCCGCACATCAGCACCCGCATCGGCTTGACCAGCCCGCCGCGGTTGGCCGTCAGTCGGTGGCAGGCCTCGATGATGGCGGCGCGCTGGGCGGGCGGCGTCTGGCTGGCGTCGAGCGCGATGGCGCCCGTGGCCTCCTGCGCCTGGTCGTCGGCCAGCCCTTCGGCGGTGCGGGCCGGGTTCGGCAGGTCGTGCCTTCTGAGCATCTTCAGGCGGGGCTTCGTCGCGATGACGGCGGCCGTGGCCGGGTTTGCCCTGGCGCCGGTGG